>JAFDDW010000498.1 GCA_019310665.1 Deltaproteobacteria bacterium | reverse complement strand
CTTTTTGGGGATCGGTCAAGGCCATCTGGTTGTCGAGGGCCTGAAGACGCTCCTGGCTCGCCAGATAGGCTTGTTCGGATTTGTCCAGCTGGGATTGGGCGATGACTTTTCGATCAATGAGCTTTTTCAGCCGCAAATACTCATTTCTGGCTAGTTTAACATCGGATCCGGCGATTTTAACCCGCGCTTTAAGGTTGACGACTTCCTGCGCCAGGCGCTTGAGTTCCGCTTCGGCCTGCTTGATCTGGACATTGCGCCGCTCAACCGCCAGGCGGTATGTCCGGGGATCTATTTGAATCAGCCGGGTCTTTTCCTGAACAAAACCGCCTTCCTCAAACGCCGGATCAATGTCGACAATTGGCCCTCGAACCTGGGCGACCAGTTTAAGTGATTCACGCGGTGCAACGGTCCCGAAAGACTCCACGACCATTTCAACATCTTCGGTTTTGGCCGGCAACACCTCAACTAACAGTCCCTTATCAACCGGTACCTGGCGCTCGGCCCTGGGTCGCATAATGACCAGCACCACCGCAATTACCAGCGCGATAAACAATACGACAAAAACCCGTATGGTTTTAAACAACCCACCTTTTTTCATGGGAGATTACCCCTATCGAATGCTGTAGTGCATACTATTACACGCTAACGGGATCAAATACAAAATATTTAAATAAAGACAGAATTATATTCATTACAAAATATTTTAGAAATCGAAATCTTCAAGATCTAACTATAAGATCTTTGGTAATGGTTTTCAAGCTCTTTTTATATAATTACGAAATTTTAGCCACAAAATGAAAAGTCCAGGCTACAAAACAAAAGCCGTCTGCCCCGATCGGAAACAGACGGCTATACATGCAACAAGTTAGGTTGGACAGTGGATCACTTGCCTTCCTGGATCTTTTCCGTCAGAACCGGCACGAATTCAAGTAAATCATCCACCACCCCCACGTCAGCCACCTGGAAGATCGGCGCTTTGGGGTTCTTGTTGACGGCCACGATAAAGGGATTGCCCTTGAGCCCTCCCATATGCTGGAAGGATCCGCTGATCCCTAGTGCCAGATAAACCTTGGGCTTGACCGTCTGACCGGAGGTCCCTACCTGCCGGGGTTTCTCCAACCATTTGGCATCCACGATCGGTCGGGAGCATGACACCACCGCACCCATGGCCTCGGCCAGTTCATTGGCAATTTCAATATTGTCCTGATCTTCGATCCCCCGGCCGACCGAAACGAGAACGTCCTCCTTGGTAATGTCAACATCGCCGACTTCAGCCGCGACAATTTCCAGAAAATGCCTACCGACCGTAAGATCTCCGGCTTCAGAGGATTTATCGACCACCTGGCCACCGGCCGAACCGGATTCATCCGGCTGGAAGACACCCGGGCGAACATTGATAACGGCACCGGCGGAAATATTGCAGCTGACATGGGTGCTGACCTGCCCGCTGTACTCCTGGCGAATCACTTTAAGGCTGTCACCTTCCAGTCCTTCGAAATCAACGACATCCGGTAAGAAAACGGAGTCCAGCTTAATCGAAAGCCCCGGACCAAGGTCCATTCCAAATGTATCATGGCCGAAAAAAACCACGGCATCCTGAGGCAAAACGTTCACCAGCAGTTTGCGGATGGCTTCGGCATTGGGATAGGCCAGGGCATCGTTATCAAACTTCCAGACCTCTTTATAGGATGCTGTCATTTCATTGCAAAGCGCATCGAGATCGGCCCCTGAGCCTGTAACAATGGCCGTGACGGCAGCATCCGGATAAATTTTTCCGGCCGCCTTTACCAGTTCGAGTGCGGTATCATCGGCCTTGCCTGCCTTGTGAGTAATATATGCAAAAACCTGTCCGGCCATTATTTAATCCCTCCTTTGGCTTTTAAGAGTTCGATCAATTTTTCGGCCATCTCGTCTGAACTGCCTTCAAGAATCTCAGCCCCTTCACCGAGATCGGGGACAAAGTAATCCACGCGTTTGGCCCGGGCACCGGCATCGCCAACCGAATCAGCCGCAATACCGAGATCGGTTGCTCCCCAGACAGGAATTTCTACCGACGCAACCTTGCGGATGCCCCGGATTCCGACGTAACGGGGTTCGTTGATCCCGGTCTGAATAGAAAGCACACAGGGAAGATCGATCTCATTCATTTCCTGATTGCCGCCCTCGATTTCACGCCCAACCTTTAGCTTTTTGTCGTCTATAACTTCGATGGTGTTGACCACGGAGGCATAGGGCACATCCAACAGGGCCGCCAGCATTCCGCCGACCTGTCCGGCGCCGTCGTCGGCCAGGGCACCGGTGAGGATCAGATCATAATTGCCTTTGTCAACGGCAGCTTTGAGCAGGGTCGCCAGGCCTTTACCGTCAGATCCTTCGAAGGCATCATCGGACAGCAATATCCCGTTGTTGGCACCCATGGCCATCTCTCTTCTGACCACTTCTTCGGCATCCTCGTCACCGACGGAAACGACGGTCACAGAACCGCCGGCATTGTCGACAATTTGAATGGCTTCCTCTACCGCATAGTTGTCCCATTCGTTGACCGAATAAACGAGATCATCCCGCTCGATGTCGCTGCCATCGCCGGCAACTTCAATCTCGTTTTCGGCAGTATCGGGGACCCTTTTGACACAAACCAAGATTTCCATAACATTCCCCCTAACTCATTTTATTGATGTTATTAGTTTCTCTATGACCTCTAATTTTCTAACCCCAGATAAACAAAAATACAAATTACAAATCCCAAATAACAAATAATTATTTTTCCGTAACCATATGCTCCGCAATTAGCTCACATAAGTCAATCGCCTCCATCTCTCCTTCCAGGCCGGCGACTTTAATCGCGTCTTCAATATTCACCAGGCAGAAGGGACAAGCGGTCACGATTAGGTCGGCCCCGGCCTTTTTAGCCATTTCAACTCGGAGAACCCCCATGCGCTGCTCTTCTTCGGGCTCATAAAACAACATCAGTCCGCCGCCGCCGCAGCAAAAGGAGCGGTCACGGCAATCACCCTCCATTTCGATGCGTTTCAAACCGGGAACGGCGTCCAGGGCCGCCCGGGGATCATCGTAAAGGCT
>JAFDDW010000497.1 GCA_019310665.1 Deltaproteobacteria bacterium | reverse complement strand
CTGAGAATATAGAGATTTGTTTGGGGATTCTGAATTTTCCCCGAAAATGGAATAGTGGAATGGTGGAACGTTGGTCCGCCGCAGGCGGATCAAAAGGATATTAGCCATTTGAATTTTATGGTCCATCCCGCCGACGGTACCATTTATCCAACATTGCATTTTCCTCTACGAGCCGGAGGCCAGAACCCATTATTCCACTATTCCAGCATTCCAACATTCCAACATTCCAATTGGGGCAAAGCCCCTAACTTGTATATTGATTTAAAACTAGATTGCATGTGCCGCACAACCCCCAAAAAGGGTTAAAAACGGGTAATATGTAAATATATTTATATGTGATCCTTAAATCCCAATAATTACTTACCACAAAACCGGTGAAGCGCAAGAAAAAATTGATAATATTAATAATTTTTATTATTTTGCTCCGGTATGACCTAACCCGGCAAAGCCGGAATTGAAGATTGAATATTCAATCATTTGACTGTCGTCAGCTTGCAGTAATCACTAAAATGCTGTAATTTGAATTCTATTTGAGAAATCTTTATGGCTGCCCGGAAAAGGAGGTTCGCTGAAATGTCAAATAAGCTTTACATCGCATCAATGGAAGCCCGCAGCGGCAAATCGGTGGTTGCCCTCGGTATTATGGAGTTGCTTTCAAGGCGTTTGAATAAAATCGGCTTCTTTCGACCTGTTATCCCGGATGTCGAAAAGGACAATAATATCCACTTGATCAGCAGCCGGTACCTTCTAAAACAACCCTATGAGGCCATGTATGCCTTCAACCACGATCAAGCGCAGGAAATGGTAGCCGCTGGAAAATACGACACCCTTTTAAAGATCATCCTCGACAAATTTAAGGCCCTGGAAAGCCAATGCAAGTACATTGTATGTGAAGGCACGGATTACACCGGTGTATCTTCGGCCTTCGAGTTCGATTTCAATGCCGAAGTGGCCAACAATTTAGGCTGTCCGGTTATGGTGGTACTCAACGGCCGCGGTCAAAACGCGGCGGATATAATCGATTCGGTCCGGTTTGCACGCGAGTCCTTTGAGAATCATGGCTGTACTATCTTGGCCACGATCGTCAACCGGGTGGATTCAAAGAATGCCGAATCTATTCAAGAGCAAATATCTGCAGCGGATTCCGGTGCCGGGCCGGTCTATATCCTGCCGGAGGAACCCTTGCTGAGCAAGCCGACTGTCGGCGAAATCGCCGATGCACTAAAATGTCAAATTCTTCAAGGGGATGTCGCTGGATTGAATCGTGAGGTCCATAATATCAAAATTGCCGCCATGAATCTGCCCCGTTTTCTGGATTATGTCACGGATGGAACCTTGATTATGACTCCCGGGGACCGCTCCGATGTCATCCTGGGCAGTCTGGCAACCACCGTATCCGAGACCTATCCAAATATTGCCGGTCTTCTTTTAACCGGAGGACTCACTCTGGACCCCCAGGTGCAGCGGCTGATCGAAGGTTTTAAGAAGGCATCCCCCATACCCGTTTTCAGTGTGGCTACCGATACCTATACCACCGCCTTAAATGCCAGCTCGGTGAGGGCCGGGCTGACACCGGAAAATGATCGCAAAATTGCGTCCGCTCTGGGACTGTTCGAATCCCATGTGAATATTTCAGAGATCGAAGAGCGCATCGAAGTGGTTCGCTCCAGGCGTGTGACTCCGATAATGTTTGAATACGAACTCATTGAACGGGCCAAGGCCGACCGGCAGCATATCGTCCTGCCCGAAGGTGATGAGGAACGCATCCTGCGGGCCGGCGAAATACTTTTGAGACGAAAAGTGGTCGACATTACCCTGCTGGGGGAATCGGAAAAAATCCAGCAAAAAATCAGCAGCCTGGGACTCAACCTGGAGGGCATCAACTGTATTGATCCTTTTAAGTCGGATCTGCTCCAAGACTACGCTCACATTTTTTTTGAAATGCGCAAGCACAAAGGTATCTCCGAAGAAATGGCCCGGGATACCATGACGGACGTCGGCTATTTTGGCACCATGATGGTGCACCAGGGTGCCGCCGGCGGAATGGTGTCCGGTGCCATTCACACGACCGGCGATACCATCCGGCCGGCCCTTCAAATCATCCGGACCCAACCCGGGTTTTCCATCGTTTCCAGCGTTTTTCTGATGTGCCTGGCGGACCGGGTCCTGGTGTACGGGGATTGTGCGGTGAATCCCGATCCCAACGCCGAGCAACTGGCGGATATTGCCATCAGTTCGGCCGACACCGCTGCCATATACGGTATCGAACCCCGGGTGGCCATGTTATCTTATTCCACCGGACAATCCGGCAAAGGAGCGGAAGTGGACAAAGTGCGTAATGCCACTCGCATCGCCAGAGAGCGTCGTCCTGATTTAAAAATCGAAGGCCCCATCCAGTACGATGCGGCGGTCGATGCCGGGGTCGCCAAAACCAAACTGCCGCAAAGCGAGGTGGCCGGCCGCGCCACGGTATTTATCTTCCCGGATCTGAATACCGGCAACAACCTTTACAAGGCGGTACAGCGTTCCGCCAATGCGGTGGCCATCGGTCCGGTCCTGCAAGGGTTGAACAAGCCGGTCAATGATCTGAGCCGGGGATGCACCATACCGGACATTGTCAATACGGTCGCCATCACCGCCATTCAGGCCCAGGCATCTGAATGCGGAAGGCGAAATGCGGAAGGCGGAAAGAAATGACATTCCCCATTCCGCATTCCCACTTCCGAATTCCGGTATCTGTCCTCTGTTCTCCGTCATCTGACAACAAAAAAGGTGCCCAACATGAAAGTATTGGTGATCAACTCCGGAAGTTCTTCCATCAAATACCAGCTCTTCGACATGTCAAACAAATCGGTGCTGGCCAAAGGTCTGTTGGAGCAGATCGGTGAACCGCAGAGCAAGCTCACCCATCACACGCGCACCGCCGGTATCGCATGGGATGAGATCCTCAGAACTCAGAAGGTAACCGGCCACCAGGAAGGGTTTGCGCTCATCGGTGCTGTTCTTAACGAGTCGGGCGCGGTCCGCGACACCGGTGCGCTTTTCGGCATCGGCCATCGGGTAGTCCACGGTGGTGCAAAATTCCG
>JAFDDW010000496.1 GCA_019310665.1 Deltaproteobacteria bacterium | reverse complement strand
AACCCCGCGATATGTTTTTCCCAGACCCGGTTAAATCTTTCCAGGTCCACTACCGGCTTTTTGATCATCTTCAGGCACAGCTCCATCTGCTGCTCGGTGGAACCGGTTTTCGAGTAAAGCTGCAGGGCGAATTTTGAAAAGTCCCTGACCATGAAGTCGAAAATCTGATCCATGACATCATTTTCCACGGCCTCGATTTTCGCTTTTTCAATGAGCAGCTGGCCGTAGGCCACCAGGGTGAAAAGCTCGCCCAGGTTGAGGAGAAAGTCGATGTCTTTGGCCTGCTCCTTGCTCGGGGTGGCCGTGAGCAGAAACTCCTTGAGCACTTCAATCTGCTCCTTGAAGACAGCCAGGTTGGGCAGGTCCAGGCTGTTGTAGGCCAGGGCGCTGTCGTGAAACTGAATCTTTCCGAGCCCCCTGGTTGCCCCCTGGTTAAAAAGAAAATCATCTTTGGTCGGATCATCTTTTTTGGGAATTTCCGGGAATTGGGCCGGATTGAAAAAATAGTTGGCCATAAATTTGATGATCAGAGCCATGTTCACGTGCACGGTGCCCTCGAGTTTCGGCAGCGCCCGGATATCCCGCGCGGCCATTTCAAAAAACATATCCTTTTCAAAGCCCTTGGCCGCGATAACGTCCCACAGCAGGTTGATGACCTCTTCGCCCTGGGTGGTAACCTTCATTTTTACCATGGGGTTGTAGAGCAGGTAGCGCCGGTCTTCTTCGGAGGCCGCCCGCATGTAATCGGAAGCCCGGTGCGCAAACATCTTCATGGCAACCAGCCGGGTCCAGGCGTCCACGAAAAACTGCCGGATATGGGGAAAATCGGTGACGCTGTGGTTGAACAGTTTGCGGTTGGAGGCATGCGTGATGGCTTCGTAAAAAGCATGGGCGCAGATCCCGATGGAAGCCCAGCCGAGGTTGTATTTGCCGACATTGATCGTGTTCAGAGAGCTGTCCCAAGCCTCCTGGCCGGTGCTCAGGATCTCATCGTCGGTAATCGGGTAGCCTTGCAGGGCGTATTCGGCAACGTAATTTTGTGAATTTACGACGTTTTTAACGCATTCATAATTTTCGTGGTCGGTTTCGACCACAAAAAAGACATAGTCGCCGGTTTCTGAATTTTTTGCGAAGGTTGAAACCAGCGCGGCCATGTTGGCATTGCCGATATAATATTTGCCGCCGTCGGCCACGTATTGACCTTCGGAAAGCGGCGTTAAAGCCATTTCGGACGAATAAAGGTCCGCGCCGTGGGCCTTTTCACTGAGACCGAACGCGAAGATGCCGCCTTCTTCCAGGAGCCTGGCGGTCTTTTCCTTTACTTTTTCGTTGTTTCCCATCCAGATCGGGCCCAGGCCGAGGATGGTGACCTGCCAGGTGTACCAGTACTGGAGGCCGTAAAAGCCCAGAATTTCATTAAAAGTGCAATTCCTGTAAGTGTCCCAGCGTTTGTCGCCGTCACCGTACGGGGTGGGGGTAAGCAGGGTCGCGAACACTTTTTCCTCTTTTAAAAAGGCCAGGAAATCCGCGTACCAGACCCGCTCATGGTCGTCGTGCTTGAGCTTTTCCTTGCCTTTGTTTTCGAAAAACGCGACGGTCTTCAGCATGATCTCCCGGGATCGGGGATCAAGGTGTTCAAAAGTTTCATTTTTAGGGTGCAGCAGCATGTTGGGGCTCCTTAGTTTTAGATCCTTAAAAGTTATTTCTTATTATCCGGTTATCTGGAAAGAACAAGTTGTATTGGTTGTGGGAGCGGCTTCCAGCCGCGATCATTTAATTTCGCGGCTGGAAGCCGCTCCCACAGGGAGTTTTTCTATGGTAACTTTGACTTTCCGGATAAGCGCCTAATATCATTCTAACTTCTTATTAATTTTCATGCAAGATTAAGGTAATAATCTTCTATCAGGTAAAGGGATATAACATTGACGTAGATTAGCAACCAAAAACTGCGCCTTGTCATAACGTCTATCCGTCATCGCAACAATAATTTTACCCACTCTCGTCAATATTTCATTTGCCGCCTTACCGCCTTAGGCTTACCACAGAAAAAATTCCCTTGTTTTCCATTTGTAAATACTTATTCCATACCATTTCTATTATATTTTTTTAAATCAGACAGGATCAACATGATTATCATGAAAAAAATTTTCACGGACTCAACTTTTTCCCCGGGAATGCCGATATAACAAGTGACCTTCCATTTGAACCGGCAATCGGTTCACCAGCTCTCAGAGGAATAAAATGAGGATTTTAATCGTTGAGGACGAAATGGTCAGCCGAACCAAATTGGAGCTGATCATGGAATACTTTGGTGACTGCAAAACACAAGAGCATGGCGACGATGCATTGGCTGCGTTTCACGAAGCCCATCGGGATGACGATCCGTTCAATTTGATCATGCTCGATATCAATCTGCCGGGCATGGACGGCATCCAGCTTCTATCTGCCATCAGGAATGCTGAAAAGGAACTCAACCTTGAGAAGTCGTGCAAGGCCAAAATCCTGATGACCACCTCTTACCGGGATAAGGACCGAGTTGTTGCCAGCATCCAGTCCGGCTGTGACGACTACATCGGCAAGCCATTCGACCTGAACCTGATCCGCAATAGGCTCAGCAAGCTGGGCATCAAAGAACGCACCCTTTCAACCGGAGCAAACGAAACCAGCACTCCGGCACCGACGACGACCGACCAGATTTACGGCGAGATCGTAACCCTGATCAACACCGGTCAAACCAATTTGCCGTCCCTTCCCAAGCTTTACCTGCGGTTTCGCGAACTGATTGCCCGCAAGGCGAGTTTCAATGAAATTGTCGGCCTGATCAGAAAAGATATCGCGATTTCAACGTCCAACTCGGCCTATTACAAAGGGTTTGTAACCAACAAATCCCTGGAGCAGGCCGTCACCCGCATGGGATACAACGCGATCGTGCAGATGGTCACGGAGCTGTCCATCCGCAAATTTTTTACCATGAAGACGGAAAAATACCGTTCCCTGATCGAGAATCTCTGGAAGCACTCGATTTCCAGCGCCTATGCCGCCGAGTTTATGTCCAAACTCCTGAAACTTGATTTGAAGGGCGACCCTTTTTTGATGGGATTGCTGCATGACATCGGAAAACTTGCGCTTTTGCAGATCATTGCCGATATGGAGCGCAAGGGAAGATTCAACGACGGCATTCACCCCATTATGCTGGTCAACATACTCGGGGATTACCACTGTCAGCTGGGAGCCAAATTGCTGGAAAAATGGAGATTCGCCGAGTGTTATATTGATACCGCTTTGCACCACAACCATCCGGATCCGATACCGGCGGCCGGTGCGCAGGCCGAAAAAGAAGCAGCGTATTGCAAAGAATTGATGATTGTCCAATTTGCAAGTCAGATCGTCAATTTAATGGGTTATAATATTCTTGCCAGCGACCCGGCAGCCATCGACCTGAACGACGTCGTACCGGTTCAGCAGTTAAACTTGAAGCCGGAGCGTATTGCGGAAACAAAAGAGCAGGTAACGGAACGGATGAAGGAAGTCCAGGACCTGTTTTAACAAAAAATTGTCGTGACGGCGACATTCTTGATCTTAAGGATGCAATTCAAGAATCCGCCTGTATGTCTCAAGTCCATCAATCCCAGGATCCATAATCATGTCTAAAATGATCAGATCTGCTGATCTGGATTTTAAGTATTCAATTGCCTCTTCACCACTTGAAACTGACGTTACAAGATAACCTAGTTGTTTTAAAATGATCGATGCAATCACTCTTTGCTCTTTTATATCCCTGTTTCTCTAAAAAAGAGATGGGGTTTTGATTCTTTAACGACTCAACAATCAAAGTGTAAAGGGGGT
>JAFDDW010000495.1 GCA_019310665.1 Deltaproteobacteria bacterium | reverse complement strand
TTCATAATCGGCATCTGGATGTTGGTAGCGATGGTCATTGCCGTCAGGCAAGCCCTTGATTACAAAAGTACCTGGCGTGCAGTCGGAGTCTGTCTTATCGGCTGGATTGTTCAGATGGTCATTTTCGCTTTGTTTTTTTGTGTAAATTGTATATTAGGTATGCGAAACCCACACTTTGGCTGAATTGTGGATTTCGGCTATTATGTTGTGAGTTCACCTATCCACTTGAAATTATAAGGTTTATTGAGGATTATGTGAAAATTCCATATTGGCCATATATTCAATTGGTTATGAGATTAGTTACAAAATTGTAAGAATGACTTGCATCATAATTCGTGATCGCCCGGGAACCCCTGCGGTTGGATCTCAGAATGCCAATTGCTTCCTTAGAGGTCGCTCGGGCAGAGCGACTATTTGTCTTTCCCTCAGGCGTTCAGATATCATCTTAATTACTTCTCCTTTGGCTCTGAGGCCCTGCTCATAAGGTTTTTACTGATCACGGAAAGTAAGGGATTGATCTTCTATTTACCTCCATTCCGCTGGTCAGGAATAAGATATCAAGAAAAAGAACCAAATGGAAGGGAATTAGAAGAATTAAATATATTTTTTAAATTTTATGGGAAGAAGACAAGAAGAACTAAAGGAAGTAAATACAATACTAACAACATAACTTAAACTGGCAACGCAACGCATATTCAGCCAATTACCTGTTTCAATGACCTAGCTCTATCCAATTAGGGCTTTTCTTGTTCATCTTCGGGGGTTTTGACATTTCCTTCGAAACGGGTCGGTTCTGCAAAATACTTTTCCGGGTCTTTCGCCAAATCTTCCAGTCTGTATTTGTAGTAACCGATATTGCGAATTTTGTTTCTCTGGGATCCGAAGAATTCCAGGGGTTGTGCTTCAAGCTCGGCTATTTTTTGTGCCAGCTTTTCTTCCTCGGCGACAACCTTTTCTCCCATGGTCGGTGGTCGAGTTTCTTCGGCTTCTTCCTGTCGTTGTCTCTCTTCCTGCTCCGCTTTTTCGTGTTCTTCGTCTATTGTATTGACGACCTTTCCCAGCTCTTGGGAATCGGTCTCAGTGCGCTTTTTATCTGCGGCTTCATCATATTCGTACGAGGGAAAAGCCGGTTTGGCCCCTTTTGCATCTGCAGGGGGGCGATCGCTGAAATGTTTAACACCCTTTTCATCCGTCCAGGTATATACTTCAGCATTTGGCGCCCCAACGCCAAAAACGGTCAATGCAAACGCCAGCACGAATGCAACGGTAATTGTTTTCATTATCCCTCCAGCGGCTTCAAGTTAGTTTTGAGTGAGCCTTTAGTCATTTTGCCCGATAAAAGATTTAAGCATATCTCCCTGAAGCGGGGAGACGTCGTCGAATTTGACACCAAATCCCTTCGAACTGCTCCAGGCAATTTTCCCGCTGAGGGTGAAGGGTTGCGATCGGTCTGGTAAACTAAATTTTAACAATAAATCCTTCCCCTTGGGGAACACTTCATTGGTTTCAATAAAAACACCTCCGATACTGACGTCTAAAATATAGCTTTTGAAGTTGCGATCCTGAATCCTGTAATTTGTATTGAGCAGGCATTGTTTGCGGAGCTGTCCCCGCATGGAAGCTTCCGTTTCTTCCAAACTCACCATTTTTTCAGGCAATTCCGCCTTCGGCAACTGTCCTATCTGCTCCAAAAGAATGGTCTGTTGCTCTTCGGTCATTTCGACAATCAATTTATACAAATGAGCGCTGACCCGGTCTCCCACCAACTGCTTTAAAAGAAGCAACTGCTGGTCCATGGGCATATCATTTACCAGTTTAAACAATCGCACCGTTATATTGGATTTACCCATCGTCGGGTCTGGAGCCATCATGTCCAAAATCTCTTTAACCGGAGAAAATCAGTTTTTAAATAAATTTTAATAATTTACCATAAATGTGTCAATAAAATTCTCGGATAGATAACTTTTGAATGCAAGTATGTTACTTCCTGATAAACGCTGCGCAATATATTATTTTGCTTCTCTTGAGAGCTATTGCGTTCCAAGGTTTCACGTGTCAGATGTCAGCAATCCCTAATTGAGGAATTGGGAATTTAGGAATTTAGGGATTTTTGTATTCTGTCGATTTAAATCACCGGTACAAGAATTCCTCAATTCCTGAATCTTTTAATACCTAAATCATTGTGTTACAATTTCATAATCGTATGTTATCCGGGCCACACCGCGCACGGTGGCGGATACCGAACAATATTTGTCCTGGGACAAATGAATGGCCTGCTCAACCGCTTTCTCGGTCAGCCCTTTTCCAGCGAGACGATATTTGACGTGAATTTTCCGATAGGCCCAGGGCGGGTCCGGATCGCGCTCGCCGCTGGCTGTCACTTCCAGCAGGGTCAGTTTCTTTCGTTTTTTTTCAAGAATTTCAACAACATCTACGGATGAACAGGAGGCCAGGGCAATTAAGAGCATCTCCGAAGGGCTGACGCCGATCCCTTCTTTTTGTCCCGACAGGACCACGGAATGATTGTTTGAGTCCGTTCCCACAAAGTGTCTGTCTGCTAACCACCGGACAGTTGTAGTCACCATCTTCTTTCCCCTTTTGTTATAGATTTAGCCGCGTTTAGGTTGAGCTCGTCTGTTTGCTGAAATAATGGAACTATAAAATAACAAATCCCAAATTACAAATATCAAACAAATTACAATCACCAAAATTCCAAATTCGAAACGGCGCCTTTCGCAGGACGTTCGATTCTGAGCTGTTCGACCCTGCGCTCACAAACGAAGGGCCTGCGATCGAAGGGCTCACGACAGATAAGCTCACAGCGGAAGGGCTCATCGCAAGTGCAGATGTTTTGGTCATTGAAGGTTGGGATTTATTTGTAATTTGGTGCTTGTATTTTGGGATTTTCTACGCTGATGTCGGTTGCAGCCGATGGTTCAAGGTTGTCGGCAAATTCCTTCTGCCGTCACGTCAACTATTCATCATTCTTCAACTTTAATCACAACCAGCGTGATATCGTCCGCCGGTTCCCGGTGTTGCCGGAAACGCTCCAATTCCAGTATGATGCTGTCCAGAATTTCCCTGGCACTCATATTTGA
>JAFDDW010000494.1 GCA_019310665.1 Deltaproteobacteria bacterium | reverse complement strand
ATTTTTCTTACCGAATCCACATGGATCTCCGAGCCGTTGATGGCAAGCCGGATGTCATGCTGATCATCGTCATAAGCAAACATGGCGGTCGCCTTCAGCTGGGGATAATCCATTCCCAGCTCTGTGACATTGGCATTGATGGCTTTATCGCCAACGGCAAAAGTCCCTCTGATATGGCTGCCCTTGAATGCCAGCTTTTTTTCCCCGTGACGCAACTCGACAACGGGAACAGCACCATCGAAGTCTGCCGTTAGCTTTCCGGCGCCCTGTGACTCAAAATCAATCGTCAGATTGGCCCTGGTTTCGGTGATCTGCAGCGCGGAATTTGGCATAAGGTAAGCCAATAAAGTCTGAGGACGGAAACGGGAGAGCTGAATTTTTCCGCGACCCTTAAAATCAGATGGATTCAAGAAACCATTGATCTCAATTTTTTCCCATAGATTGGATTTACACCGGATGGAAAAATCGACTTGGTCCGGGCTGCCGTGATAGCCGGCATGCAATTCCCTGAGTTTAAACTTGCGCCCGAACGGATCAACCAGGTTTACTTTGCCGTATCTTACCTTGAGGTTAAGATCCGGCAACTTGAATCCCGGAAGACCCTTTACGGCTGTGGTTATCTCTCTGACGATAGTATCAAATGAGATTGTCTCCCCAGGCTGGGGTGCCGTATCGCTGATTTGAGGCAGTTTCATGAAGTAATCGGCATATTCAAGCCTGACGCTGGACACCTGGAGATCACCCCTGAGCAAAGGCAATATTTTAGGATAAATCTTCAGGCGGTGGATCTTAATTGTGAAGCTGTCGGGAATGGTAATTTCCGCTCGGTGTATCACGACATGCGGGCGGGGAAAATAGGACAGCACCATCTGGCGGTATTTAATTTCAGCGCCGAGATCATGCGACATCCTGTCTCTTATACTGGATCGCACCAGGTCTAAATTGATCAGTCTGGGAAACAGGACCATGGTAACGACGATCAGAATGGCTATAACCACAAGAATTCTGAACAACCCGGTGATGATTTTTTTGCGTGTGCTCATATTTTTTCCGAATTAATTGACACCCCGAGTGGGGATATTCAATACTATCAGTTTACGGTCTAGGTATCAACATGTCCGATAAAAATATTGTTCGGATTATTGGTTGCGGAATGACAATAAAAAATGTATAAATACAGGTTTGATGAATTCGTAAAAAGTCGAATTCATCAAGTGTTTGGTATTTCGTGTTTGGTGTTTGGCATGACATATTGTGTGTCATATTAAGTTGTTAGATCACTAAACACAAAATACTAAACACTCGCGTAAAAAGATCGCGCTCTTGACTTTTTACGAGACCGTCAATATATAGCTCGAACCTATCGAGCGCTGAAGGAGGAAGTCGGCATGTACAACAAAACGGTTATGGAACATTTTCGAAATCCACGCAATGTGGGAGTGATCGAGGGGGCTGACGGCGTCGGAGAGGTGGGAAATCCCCTGTGTGGTGATATCATGACGATCTACCTGAAAATATCAGATGATCAGATCAAAGACATCAAATTTCAGACGTTTGGTTGTGGATCCGCTATCGCTGTATCAAGCATGCTGACGGAAATCGCCATGGGGAAAACGATCGAGGAAGCCAAAAGCATCACCAATAAAGATGTGGCCGCTGCTCTGGAAGGGCTGCCGAAAAATAAGCTTCATTGCTCCAATTTGGGGGCGGATGCCCTGCAATTGGCGATTAAGGATTACGAGGACGGAAAGGCCGGTGTAACCCGTTCAGAGCCAAAGCGCAAGGATGAACATGAACACACTCACGGGGATAAATGCTACTGCCCTTACTGCGATATCGAGCTGTCCGAAGATGCTATATTTTGTGACGCCTGTCAGTCGAGTCTTGAAGAAGAACACTAGAATGATAAGTGGCGAGTGACGAAGGATATGAACATGAAATCCATAAATTTCGATCATATTTCAGCGAATCCGCTTTTGCCTGAGGTTAAAGAGGCGATGATCGAGGCGATCAATAAGGATTACCACAACCCGTCCAGCCAGCATCGGGACGGGGAAGAAGCCGCCGAAGCCCTGGAACAGGCGCGTGAATCGGTAGCGAAGCTGATCAATGCCGCCATGCCCAAAGAAATTGTTTTTACATCCGGCGGCACCGAATCGGTGAATCATGCCGTCAAAGGCGTGGCGATGGCCAATGCCGATAAAGGTAAACACATTATCACCTCAAACATCGAGCACAATGCGGTCATCAGAAGTTTGCGGCGTTTAAAGTCAGCGGGATTCAGAGTGACATCTTTGTCAGTTGACGAAAACGGTCGGGTGGACCCTAAAGATGTTGCCGAGGCCATTACCGATAAAACGATTCTGGTCTCGATTATGCACAGCAATAACGAAACCGGGACCATACAGCCGGTTGAAGAGATTGCAAAAATCACGCGGGAAAAGAAAATTATATTCCACTCGGATGCCGTTGATTCGGTCGGTGTGGTCCCCCTGAATGTACAAGAGATCGGGGTTGATCTTTTAAGTTTTGCGTCCAATACGATTTATGGTCCCGTCGGAGTCGGCGGGCTGTATATCCGTCGCGGAACCCGTGTTTTTCCCCTGATAGACGGCGGTGTCCAGGAAAATAATAAACGTGCCGGTGCTGAAAATTTGATCGGGATAATCGGCATGGGAAAAGCCGCCGAACTGGCCGTGCGGGATATGGATTCACGCTACCATCATCTTAAAAACCTGAAGCAAAAATTTCTGGGGGAATTGCCCGATTTTATCGATGAATGCATCATTAACACCCACCCGCAACACAGTCTGCCCAATTTGGTCTCCGTTTCCATCCAATATATTGAAGGCGAAAGCGTTATGTTGATGCTCGATGATGACGGTATGGCAGTATCTACCCGTTCGGCCTGTGCCACGGGTTCGCTGAGAGCATCCCACGTACTGCTTTCATTGGGGCTCAGTCATGCGGATGCCCAGGGGACCCTGGTGGTTTCTTTCGGAGCGGACAACACTGAAGCGGATGTGACAGCGTTTTTGACCTCATTAAAAAATGTTGTCACCACGCTGCGCGAAATTTCTCCTCTATATAAATAAGGC
>JAFDDW010000493.1 GCA_019310665.1 Deltaproteobacteria bacterium | reverse complement strand
GCTTATCGTGGGCGAAGATTCCTATTTGGTCGTAGGTTTGTTTCAAACGGGCGCTGGTGCGCAGCTCGCCATGCACGGGATGCGGCGTAAGCAGGGGAAAATTCACCTTGGCGGCTTTCTTGCTTTTCAGCGCATCGGTGTTGAGCTTTTTCAAGTCGGCATTGATTTTCTGGCGTGTCCAGCCGAATGCTTCAAACTCCAGATTGCAGTCGCCCAGTAAAACGATGTTCGGATAATACATCCTCTCCGCATTCTTGGCGCGGATCGTCAGCCAGGCGAGGAGAGCGTCAAACTCCCAGCGCCGTTCGTCTCTGTTGGTCCCGTATAACAAATGGGCGTTGACGCCGAGAAACCGGAAAGGCGCTGCTGCTGTCCGGGGTACGACCTCAAACGATGCGCAATGAGGCTGGCGGATAAACGTCAGAAATGCCGGTAACTCGATCGGCGGCTTTTGGGGCTTGCGTTTGCCCCCGGCTTTGGCCTGTTCACACTTTTCCTCCCACTTGCCGACATTATGGTGGTGTCTTTCCCAGGTCTCGGAGTATTGGACCCGGTTTTGGAAGAGATTGCTGACGATATCCGTACGATCATAGGAAATATCCGAAGCAAGTTCCGTACGGCGAATACGCTTCCAGTTAAATAAAAACGCCAGCCGTTCGCTGTTGCCCCGCTTGCCCCGGATAACGTCCTTAGGATTGAAAACTCCTCCTGTTACGTCCGAGACCACCATACCGTAGTCATCCCCCAGAGCTTTGTGCAGATGGCGCAGCCCCTCCAAATTGTCCATTACTTCCTGAACAGCGAGAAGATCAAAGCGTTTGCAGATCTGTGCCAGGAATGTCCAGGACTGCGGACTGCGATTTTTTACAGTGCCGAGCTTGCGGATATTAAAGGTGCCGATAACGACGGATTTCGAACGCCGCTCCGGCAATCCAAAAGATTCTAACGGTTCCAACCGGTTGATTTTGTTCCATTCGGCCCTGCTGAAATTTGCCATGGCTGTAAATTCTCCATTTTTTTTGCCTTTTGGGGTTTGTTAAACCACACCTTCTTTGATCTCATGTCGCTCAAAATGCGATATCGTTAAAACGTCTTAATGTCAAGATTGGAAACGGAATGTAAGGGGATCAGGGGGGCAACAGGGTTTATGGCGGATCATAGACCCGGGGCTGCTATTTCTTGTTTTCAGAACCGTGGATACTGTTGTCATCCCGGCGACGGTCTTTTCCGTCTCTTCGTTCCGGGTAGTGGTGGGTGTAAGAAAATTGCCTGCGTTCGATACCGATTCGTCTTTTTTCTCTGCGGTTCGATTTCGTGTCATCCATTGAAGTTATCATATCTGGGTTCTTTCGTTGAATCTGTTTTCTAATATCAGTCGGCCGAAGCCTGCGGAATTTTACAAAAAATAATACCGAATTTTATAACAGCAAGGTAAAATCAATGGATTTGATTTTTGTTTGAGATTCAGCGTCTAATGCTTACAATGCGCATATTAATTAATGCGGTTATGCCCAAAGCCCAAGTTGTATACAAGGATAGGCTTTGGAGGTAATCCGATTCGTGCGCGTGTGACTGTTTGAGTGCATTAGGGAGCGTTACATCGAACAGCTTGAAGGTGGTGCCTATGATCCTAACTATTGGATTTTTCACGATGCCTTATTTATATCGTGGTCCTGTTCGGTGTTACGCTCCCTTATGCACGAGTTTCACACGTCCGCGAATCGGATTACCTTCAAAGCCGCTAGTGCTTGACTTGAGGTTTCTGCATAACCGAATTAATTAATAGGTTCATTCAAATCTAGCCTTCATACATAGAAAGGACGGGATTAGAAATAATCTCTGTGTGATGCCATGAAAAAATCAAGCGTGGTTCTCAGTCTCACAGCCGGCCTGCTGGTGGTAGCGTTGATAATCATTGCGCTGTTGCCGGCCATTGTGTCCAGCGACAGGATGAAACCGTTTGTGATCCGGAAGGTAAACCAGCAACTGCCCGGTCAGCTGCAGCTGGAATCATGGTCTGTCAGCTGGTTTGGCGGTGTCGAAGGTCAGGGTATTATCTATGATAACCGACCGGATGGTCTTCTCGTCCAGGTATCTGAAATAAAAACCGAAAAGGGACTTCTGGGCCTGATTATGGCCGACGGCGAACTGGGCGCTGTTGAGATAATTAATCCTGCGGTGGTCTTTTACCTTTCAGATATGACCGGAGCCCGGGATTCACAAAAGACCCCACCGGTTACCCCCTCACCGGAATCAATACCTTCCGCAAAAGAAGATGCCTTTATCCCCGTTTTTTATGGAAAATTAAAAATCACCAACGGATCCATATTGACCGCCAGAGCAGACGGCAACGAAAAACTAGTTGTCAAAAATCTGGATCTAATACTGGATGCACCCGGTCCACAAACCCCGATAACCTACCATTTTTCTACAGAATCCGGCGACGGTAGCGGCCGTGCCTCCGGCGAGGGCACCCTGGTGCTGGATGCTGATGATCCGCTGAATACGCAAAAATTCCAATCGAATTCAAAACTGAGCATCAATAACTGGCCGGTGGAAGATGTATTTGACATTATCGCCTCTCGGGCCGGATTTCCGTCGGCCAAAGGACACTTGAATGCCGATGTGTCATTAACCGGCAGCCGTGCTGAAAGCCTACATCTAATTGGTCAGATGGCCATGGCGCAGGTTCAGCTGCGGGGCGGCCCGCTGGGATCCGACGCCCCCACGGTTAAAGACATTTTAATTGACCTGGATGCCGTCGGTAACAACAACTCGTTATCATTGAAAAACCTTACGTTTCGCTCTTCACTTGCCAACGGCTCGGCCACGGGAAGGTTTGATGGTGAGGATCAAAGGCGTCTGGGCGGCCAGGCCGATGTTGACCTGGCGGAGGTGTTTAGCCAGTTTCCGGCAACCCTTAAACTGCGCAAAGGCACGAAAATAACAAAAGGCAAGATGGCGCTTTCCGCCAACATAGAAACCACCCGGGCAGGAACCGCTTTTGAAGGTGACGCCCGCATCGACCGCTTGCAGGGAATCAGCGCCGGTAAGAAAATATCCTGGAATAAACCGGTGACGGTAAACACCCGGGGGGAAATGGGCCGGGAGGGAT
>JAFDDW010000492.1 GCA_019310665.1 Deltaproteobacteria bacterium | reverse complement strand
ATTCGTTTAATTTCTTCAGCAGCCGGATATCAAGGCATGATCCAGGGCCAGATGCTCGATATCACTTCAGAGGGCATTAAACTCTCCGTCGATGAACTTGAAGCGATGCACCGCCTAAAAACCGGGGCACTCATTGAAACCTCCATTAATTGCGGCGCTTACCTCGGTGGTGCGGATTACCAACAAAGGGATCAGCTCAACACCTATGCCCGTAAAATTGGTCTTGCATTTCAAGTAGCGGATGACCTGTTAAATGTCGAAGGGAATCCGGAGTTGATGGGCAAAGCGGTGGGAACCGACCGCCTGCGCGAAAAAAGTACCTACCCTTCCCTACTGGGCATTCAGGGGTCCAGAGAATTTGCAAAAAAACTTATAATAGAGGCATTGCAAGCACTAGAATCTTTTGATAAACAAGCAGATCCCTTGCGTGTGATTGCAGGATATATTATTGAACGAAAACATTGACGGTTGCACTTTTGGAAGCAATTAATTCTCCCGCCGACCTAAAAAAGCTTAACAGAAAAGAGCTCCCGGTACTGGCGGATGAAATCCGCAAGGTCATTGTTGAGGTCGTATCCAAGAACGGCGGCCATTTGGCCTCGAGTCTCGGCGTGGTTGAACTGACGATCGCCATCCACTATGTCTTTGACACCCCCAATGATAAATTAATCTGGGATGTCGGGCACCAGGCCTATGCCCACAAGTTATTAACAGGCCGCCGCGATCAATTTCATTCACTGCGGCAACACAAAGGAATTGCCGGTTTTACGCGAATCAAGGAAAGTCCTTACGATACGCTTTCAACCGGTCACAGCAGTACCTCCATTTCGGCCGGCCTGGGTGTTGCCCATGCCAAATATTTAAAAGAGGAAAATGCCAAAGTAATTGCGGTCATCGGAGATGGGTCGCTGACAGCCGGTCTGGCCTATGAAGGCCTTAATCAGGCGGGGGACCAATTTAAAGACCGCGAACTCATTGTTATATTAAATGATAACGATATGTCAAT
Organism: Deltaproteobacteria bacterium; assembly: GCA_019310665.1. GTDB lineage: Bacteria > Desulfobacterota > Desulfobacteria > Desulfobacterales > JAFDCJ01 > JAFDCJ01. The sequence goes on along the minus strand of JAFDDW010000492.1, from coordinate 2,945 downwards.
TTCGCGCAACGTGGGTGCCCTATCCTCTTTTCTTAGCCGCAAGTTATCCGGCAAGCGGCTCCAGGAAGCCCGCAAGGACTTTGGTGAATTTCTAAGATCATTGCCGAAAATCGGTGATGATGTCTATAAATTTGCCAAGCGCAGTGAAGAATCGCTCAAGGCCTTCACCACACCGGGGATATTGTTTGAAGCCTTCAATTTTGAATATTTTGGTCCCATCAACGGGCATAAACTGAACCACTTAATTGATATATTAAATAATATAAAATACTTAAAAGAACCTGTACTGCTCCATGTGACCACTCAAAAGGGTAAAGGATACGCTCCCGCGGAAGAAAACCCGGTTTATTTTCATGGCTGTGGTTGTTTCGAAGTTGAAACCGGCACCTGCATCGATCCCAAAAGCCCTGATCCATCCTACACCGAAGTTTTCGGTCAGACCATGATCCGGCTGGCGGAAAAAGACCGGCGCATCGTTGCGGTAACGGCCGCCATGCCTGAGGGGACCGGTCTGGCCAATTTTGCCCGAACCTATCCCGATCGGTTTTTTGATGTTGGAATTGCCGAACAGCACGGTGTAACCTTTGCGGCCGGCATGGCCACAGAAGGACTTAAGCCGGTGGTGGCCGTCTATTCTACTTTTTTGCAGCGGGCCTATGATCAGATACTGCACGATGTGTGTCTGGATCGACTGCCGGTGACTTTTGCTATTGACCGGGGCGGCATTGTCGGCGAAGACGGCTCCACCCATCACGGTCTGTTTGATCTGTGTTACCTCCGGTGCCTTCCCAACATGGTCATCATGGCCCCTGGGGATGAAAATGAGTTGCAGCACATGCTGGCCACGGCCATCGAGCATGACGGCCCTATTGCCTTTCGATATCCCCGGGGATCCGCCACCGGCACACCGTTGGACGAGAAGATCAAACCCCTGCCCATCGGAAAGGGGAAAATACTGGAAAACGGGGACGATGTTCTCATTCTGGCTATCGGAAAGTCGGTAGGCGATGCCCTTGAAGCAAGTAACCTTCTGAAAGAAAAGGGGATTTCTGCGACGATTGTCAACTGCCGGTTTGTGAAACCTCTGGACGCTGAATTGATAATATCCCTGGCGACCAGGATTCCTTACGTGATTACCGTGGAAGAAAATGTTCGACAGGGTGGATTTGGCAGCGCTGTGCTGGAAACATTGAGTGATGCAGGTGTTACCGGACTTCGGGTTGAACGCATCGGTGTCGCCGATACGTTTGTCGAACATGGCCCCCAGAAGCTGCTGCGATCTTTATACGGTATTGATGCCTCTGCCATTGTTAAAACAGCCGTAAAGATGATGGATGGTGCTTGATTCTCGATATTCGATACTCGATTCTCGATATTCGATGAAGGGCAGAAAAATCTGAACATGCGGAATTGCACTATCGAGCATCCAGTATCGAGCATCCAGTATCGAGTATCCAGTGACCAGAAGCCAGAGGTCGCGCGACCGGAAGTACCAATTTTGAATGTGAAAAAACAAAGACTCGATCTATTGCTGGTTGATAAGGGGCTGGCACCGAGCCGGCAGCGGGCCCGCGCCCTGATTATGGCCGGTAAGATTCTGGTGAACAACCAGCCGGCAGCCAAAGCGGGAACTTTAGTTGCCAGGGAAGACCCCATTGAACTGAAAGGGGAAGACATTCCCTATGTTAGTCGGGGGGGCCTGAAACTCGAAGGGGCTATGAACGAACTAAGCCTCCACGTCGCAGACTGCACCTGCCTTGATGTGGGTGCCTCCACCGGGGGGTTCACAGATTGTCTCCTGCAAAATGGGGCGGCACGTGTATACGCAGTCGATGTAGGATATGGGCAACTGGCCTGGAAACTAAGGCAGGATCCGCACGTTGTGGTTATTGAACGCACCAATATCCGGCACATGCCAGTCGAGGCGATTCCCGAAGCCGTTGATATTGCCACTATTGACGTATCTTTTATCTCGCTGAAGATTGTTGTGCCTGCGGTGATGGCCTTTGTGAAAGAAGAAGGCTTTATATTGGCGTTGATAAAGCCGCAATTTGAAGTCGGCAAAGATCAGGTGGGAAAGGGAGGCGTCGTCAGGGATCCCAAACTTCACGACCGCGTGATCGAAGATCTATCCTCATTTTTTACTGGAACCGGTCTTTCGTGCGAAAATGTCATACCATCGCCTATCCTCGGGCCCAAAGGTAACCGTGAGTTTTTCATTCTCTTACGTCCTAATCCGGATAAACCGGAAAATGCCTAAAGTGAGCTAAAGTGCCTAAAATGCCTAAAATTTTGGACTTGATTTTTTCCAGTTTAACAGTTACGTATACGACTTTATAAAATATTTTAAACAGGCCAAAATATATAGGGGTACTAATTAAGAGAGGAGCTTAAATGAGTGAAAAAGTTGAAAGTTTGAGAAACATAGCCTTGGTGGCCCATTCGGGAGCCGGGAAAACTTCTCTTGCGGAAACCATGCTGTATGACAGTGGGACGATCAAGCGGATAGGTCGCGTGGAAGACGGCAACACCGCCTTGGACTTTGAACCCGAAGAACTCAAGCGAACGATCAAGCGGATAGGTCGCGTGGAAGACGGCAACACCGCCTTGGACTTTGAACCCGAAGAACTCAAGCGAACATCAAGTATCAGTTCCGGGTTTCATCAATTCAACTGGAAAAAACATACCGTTAACCTCATTGACACCCCCGGGGATCAAAACTTTTTTTCTGATACCTTAAACTGTCAACAGGCGGCCGATGGGGTTGTGGTTGTTGTTGATGCGGTGGACGGGGTAAAAGTTCAAACCGAGCAGGCCTGGGAATTTGCCAAGCAATTCGACCAGCCCTGTGCCATCTTCATCAATAAGCTCGACCGGGAGCGCGCTGATTTTTCCCGTGCCTTTCAAGATGCGGCCGATATTTTTGAACCCAAACCGATCATCCT
>JAFDDW010000491.1 GCA_019310665.1 Deltaproteobacteria bacterium | reverse complement strand
GATATTATTTTTTGCCTTCGCCGTCACCACTCCCTGTGAAGTATCCCACTGACCCACCAGCGCAATGCCTGCCGGAGAAAAATAATTGACCGCAAACGCGGCCAAAATCGATACCCCCAGGATTATACTGACTTCTTTGGATGTTTTCATGAATCGCAACCCGGTATAGGCCAATTGAGCCCAAAGTGCTCAATGGGTGGTTAATTGTTATTGGTTACTAGAAGACGAATTGGTTCATTTTACCCTATTAACCAATAACAATTAACAAATAACTTTCAACTGTGAACACTAGCTGCCCGTATCAATCCCATTGACCTCTTTGAGCATTGCCAACAATGGCTCTGGTGGAATGAACCCCGGTACGGTTCCAATGGCTTCTCCCATCTCGGTTAAAAACCAGGTGGATGGAAGCCCCTGGACACCATATTTCATGGCGGTGGCGGGGTCCTTGTCGGTATCCACTCTGACGGGAATAAAATTGTTGTTAAGATAGGAAACCACGGCGGGGTTCTGAAATGTTTCCTTGGCCATTTTCGCACAAAAAACGCACCAATCCGCATAGAAGTGCAAAAAAACCTTTTTTTTCTCTGCTTTGCTTACCACCAGGCCTTCTTCATAAGAACACCAATTGATAGTTTCAACTGCGGAGGTGTCGCTAAAAAATCCCATCGACAGGAAAAAAGCGATCAACAGTGCACAGCACAAATACTTTGATTTCAATGAAATAGTACCCTTTCGGCTGGATTTGAGACAGTTTTCATCCCTATCGTTCAAAAAATCGGATTCCATAAATCATACTGTAATAATATATAATTATTCCAGGGATTGTCAATTTTAACTGGTGGGCCATGGTGGGTTCCGGGTTGTCAGGAATTCGGAAGTGGGAATGCGGAATGCGGAAAATAAGAAAAGGCGCAGGGCGTATGCATGCGATCTAATCTGATTCTTTTCGTCCTCGTCCTCGTCCTCGTTCTCGTGCTCGTCCTCGGGGATCAGAATTTTATCGAGGAACGAGGACGAGGACGACGACGAAGTCAGCACTCCGTAACCGCATGTGGAACTTCACGAAAACCACATTTGATTTCATGAAGTTTCATACAAGGGTTCTGTAAAAAACAACGACACGGTAGTTCCCTCGCCCGGTTTGCTGGCCATTTCAATTTTGCCGTTGTGGGCTTCCATGATGGTCTTGCACAAACTCAAGCCCAATCCGTAACCGCCGGTGTCCTTGGAACGGGATTTATCAACACGATAAAACGGTTCAAATATAAAAGAGAGCTCTTCCTGCGGTATGCCGATTCCATTATCGGCGATCCGGACAACCGTTTGATGAGGTTGCGGTTTTACGGATATACGCACCGGGTCGCTATTTGCATCGGAAAATTTAATACCATTTGATAGGATATTTTGGAAAACAGTTTTGATTTGCTTGGGATCAATATTAATTACCAGTGTTTTCGGAAAATCATCCATTTGAACACCGGGTGGTTGTTTTTGATAATCCGGCAGGATCGCTTCCAACAGATCCACCAGGTTCGTCGGCTGCAGTTTAAGATCGCCATGGAGATGGTGCATGCGGGCGGTCTCCAGGATATCATTTATCATCTTCTCCATCTCTGAGACATCACCTGAGATGCTGTCCCGGGCTTGGCCTTCAGGCACAAACTCCAGGGCCACCTTTACGCGGGTAAGCGGTGAGCGCAGTTCGTGGCTGACGTCCAGCAGCAGCTGTTCTTTGGTGTGCAACATACCCCTGATTCGGTCCGTCATGTCATTAAATGCTTTGGCAAGGTCCCTTAATTCATCGGATCTTTTTACCGGTACCCGGTGCTTCAGGTTGCCGCGGCTGACTTCCCGCACACCTTCATCCAGCCATCGAATCGGCCTTAATATCCACCTGATGGATAAAAACGCACCACCAAGGATCACAGTTAACAGCGAAAGCAAAATCACAAGTAGACGCCCACGCTCCGGATCCATCTCAAAGCTCTTATCGAGACCAAATATAAATCGGCCGGATGGGTGGACCAATTCAACAAAATGATGGCCACGATACCGGCCGACGCGAATTTCAGGATTTTTGCTCCAGCTCCGCCAGTGCGCCTTTTGAAAATCAGAGATATCTTCAGCGGTAGCCCAGCTCAGGTCAGAATTTTCATAATGTATTTGCAGAAAGGCCTGGGCGGCGATTTGCTTCGCCCGCTCCAGGTCAGGGGGATTGCCAAGATCAGCGATGATATAATTTAAGTATTGTAAAATATTTTTATGCAGCGGACGGCCAACTGCACTTCGATGCATCCAGAAAAATCCGCCAACAACCATATTGACTGCTATCCCGGTAAGAAGGATGACGATCAGCAGTTTGGTAAAAACTGACTTTATAATTTTATTCAGCCAATTTTTTCGCATCCCGTGACGGTTCTCCAATAAATACATACCCCGTACCCCAGACCGTCTTGATAAAGACAGGCTCTTTGGGGGTGTCATTTAATTTCTGGCGCAAGCGGCTCATGGTAATATCCACCGAGCGGTTAAAAGCGTCGCAGTCCATTCCGCGCAGTTCTTGCAAAATCTGGTCACGATCAAAAACTTTGCCGGGATTGCCGGCAAGCAACGCCAGGGCCGAAAACTCATTGGTGGTTAACTCTACATTTTGGCCGTCAAGCTTTACTATCTGCCGGGAAGAATCGATTTCCAAAGGGCCGAAAACCTGCGGCCGGGTGTCATCGATATGCTTGGCACGGCGCAGAATAGAATGAATTCGAGCTACCAGTTCCCGGGGCTCAAACGGTTTGGGCAGATAATCATCCGCACCCAACTCCAGCCCGACCACCCTATCCATCAACTCACCTCTGGCAGTGAGCATAATAATCGGCACCGAAGACTGCTGCCGAATCGTCTTACACACTTCAAAGCCATCCATCCCGGGCAGCATCACATCCAGTATGACCAGATCCGGGGCTTTTTGTTTGAGCTTTTTTAGTCCCTGTTCCGGATGGGTAGCCGACAATACAGAAAAGCCAAAATCGCTTAGAAAGCTTTTCAGCAGTTCGTTGAGCTTTTGGTCATCGTCGATGATGAGAATCGTAGGGTTCATGATTCAAGGTTTTGGTCGGCAAGTGACCGGCTTTTGAGAACCAAACTA
>JAFDDW010000021.1 GCA_019310665.1 Deltaproteobacteria bacterium | reverse complement strand
CCGGCGGTCAGGAAATCGGGATGGCCTGTGACCTCACTCTATCCTCTGATCTGGCCATCTTCGGCCAGGCCGGCCCGCGCCACGGTTCGGCCCCGGACGGGGGTTCATCGGACTTTTTGCCCTGGATGCTCAGCAGTGAGGATGCCATGTGGAACTGCGTTTCCTGTGAGATGTGGTCCGCTTATAAAATGAAGGCCAAAAACGTGATCAGCAAAGTCGTACCGGTCTTAAAAATTGACGGCCAATGGGTCCGCAATCCCCAGATTGTTACCGACAAATATGTTGAAGACGGTGAAATTGTCTACGGTGAATTTAAAAAGGGAGAAGCGCTTAAAGAGGCGCGGGCGCTGGTCAGAGAGCATCAGGCCAACGCGGACTTTGAACTGCTGGACAAAGAAGTTGACAAGATCGTCTGGACCTTTGCCAATCTCTTCCCCGGCTGCCTGGCCAAGTCCATCGACGGTATTCGCATGAAAAAGAAATACTTCTGGGATATCGCCAAAAACGGCAACCGCCACTGGCTGGCCGCCAACATGAGCGGTGAGGCCTTCCTGGGCTTCGGGGCCTTCAACACCAAGAAAATTACGGGTCAGGATACCATCGACTTCATCAAATTCCGCCAGAACGTCGCCGATTCAAGGCTGTGGGATGAGCAGATGTTTGAAGAAGCTTTGGGGAAACCAAAAGAATAATTTCCTTAATCCTTAATTACGTGTTAATTAGATGGCAGGCCGCGAAGCTTCAACCAGTGCGCGCCTGCCATTTTTTTTATTACCGGTTGTTACCTATATTGCGAAAACACGAAACAAAATGAAATTCGATGCCCCAGACATTATTGGTGGTGACCAGCTTGCAGGGGCCAGATTAATCCGGTTGCTGGAAGAGGGGGATTCCGCAGGGATAGAAGTTCTTAAACACCTGTATCCGCATACCGGGTCGGCATTTGTTATGGGTCTTACCGGGCCGCCGGGGTCCGGCAAATCAACCCTGGCAAACTGCATTATCAGCGAGATTCGCCGGAGAAATATGAAGATTGCCGTAGTAGCGATCGATCCTTCGAGCCCGATTTCAGGCGGTGCCCTGCTGGGCGACCGCATACGGATGAGGCGCCACACCGAGGATGACGGGGTTTTTATCCGCTCCATGGCCACCCGCGGTCACCTGGGCGGTTTGAGTAAAACCACCCGGGAAACGGTGCTGGTATTTGATGCCATGGGGTATGATGTCATTTTAATCGAAACCGTCGGGGTAGGGCAGGACGAGGTGGAAATTGCTCAATTTGCCCATTCCACCGCCGTTGTCAGTTTGCCGGGAATGGGGGATGATATCCAGGTCATGAAAGCCGGGCTGCTTGAAATTGCAGATCTATTCGTGGTGAATAAAGCCGACACCGCCGGTGCGGACGATGTGGTCGAGCAACTGCGCGCCATGCTCCAAATGAGCAGTAAATCCGGGAACGACTGGCTTCCGCCGGTTTTAAAGACAGTTGCTGTTAAAGGCCAGGGCATCATTGAGCTGGTAGAGGCCTTCTGGCAGCACCGCAAGTTCTTAACGGACAGCGGGAAATTCGATGAGCATAACTTCAAATGGGAGTTTCAATTTTTTCGCCAGCTGGTCATGGAAATGGCAGCAGACAAAATATTTAGCGAAATTAAAGATTCCCCGGCCTATCAAACACTTCTCGAAAATCTTAAAAACCGCCAAATTGATCCATTCTCGGCTGCAGAATTGCTCATCAAAGGATTGGAATATAACAAATAATTCATCTGCGCCACGGCGGGCGTTCCCGACTTGGTTTGTTTTTTTTGTTTCTTTTTTTGTGTGTTGGCTCCGACTTGGATGGGTGCATCTTTTCTTCAAGATCGATAAAAAAACTTCCGGCTGGCATTTTCGCCGATTCTTTTTTTGGTTTATCTGCTTTTCTGGTATGCGGTAATTCCTTGGGAAGCGGCGGACCGCTAAAACAGTCAGGTGGAATATAATCAGCCAGAAAAAGGGATTCCCCGGCCTGGAAAAAGACAACCCCTTTTTCTTCCGAGTGGTTGACCTGCACCGTCAGTAGAACTGCGGCATGATCGCTGCGTTTGCCGATGCGATAAGCCAGGTCGCGGGTGGATACTAAAACGACCTTGGAATAACCAGTGGGCATAATGCCTTTATCCAGTACATGGGGATAGGCTTTCATACGAACGCAGGTATAAAGCAGCTTGGGGGGGTCTAAAGCAAAAGATTGCTTCGGTAAATGTTCCCGATTTATGGCCCGGATAAAATTGTCGGCAATTTCAAATTCGCGATTCGGCAGGGTGATCATGATTTCGTTGATATGAGAACGGCAAACGTATTTCAATCCTGCTTCTTCATTGGCGGCCTTTATCAAATCTTTTATTTTGACAAAGCCTTCCTTATCCGTCACCAGCCCAAACTCATCGGGTCTGCGGCCCAGAACATAATTTAGAAATTTTGCCAACTGTTTGGGGGATCGTTTTTGTGACATGGTTAATAGAATTCGTAATTGGGAATGTGAAAATTATCAAAAACAGAATTTTAGTTTCAATTAGCCGGTTTTTTAATGTTCAAATTCCAAGCACCACCTGATCTTAAAATTGGGCCAAACAAATTCCAATGACCCATCCGCCTGGGGCGGACCAAACAAATGTTCCACCGAAATTTGTGCCAGAAGGCATAACCACAGGCCAACAAGGGATTGTGCAGCGATAAGGAACGACCGCAGTGGATGTTTTGGTCATTGGATATTGTAATTTGAGATTTATTTGTAATTTGGTGCTTGGGATTTGGGATTTTATTGTCCTTTAAAAACTTCTCACTCAATTGATTTATATTTTACGTGGACTCTGTTTGAAGAACTGCTATCCTTACTTGACGATGAAAATACTATTTGATACTTTTCCATCCGTATTTAAAAGTCAACCTGTTTCCAAAAAAGAAAGGATATGGATAAGATGAATTTTGAAAAATCCCAATCGTTATACCAACGCGCCTTGAATATTATTCCCGGTGGGGTCAATAGCCCGGTGCGGGCCTGCAAATCAGTGGGGGCTGATCCGCTGTTTATCGAGCGTGGTCAGGGCTGTTTGATTTACGATGCCGACGGAAATCGCTTTATTGACTATATCGGTTCATGGGGTCCCCTGATTCTGGGCCACCGGCACCCGGCGGTGGTGGAGGCAATTACATCGGTACTGGAGAGAGGAACAAGTTTCGGTGCGCCCACAGATCTGGAGATTCAGCTGGCTGAAATGGTCATCGAGGCGGTGGATTCGGTGGATGTCGTGCGTATGGTAAACTCTGGCACCGAAGCCACCATGTCTGCCATCCGTCTGGCGCGCGGGGTAACCGGTCGGGACATCGTTATAAAATTTGATGGCTGTTACCACGGTCATGCCGACACCCTGCTGGTGGCTGCCGGCTCGGGTGTGGCCACCCTGGGAATTCCCGGCAGCCCCGGAGTTCCGGAAGCCGTTGTTCAGGATACGCTTTCACTTCCATTTAATGATAAGGAGGCCATTAAAAAGGTGATGGACGAAAAAGGCGATAAAGTTGCCTGCGTGATTGTCGAGCCGGTGGCCGGCAACATGGGTCTGGTGCCGCCGGCCCCCGGTTTTTTGGAAACGTTGCGGGAACTAACGCAGAGTTACGGTGCCGTTTTAATTTTTGACGAGGTTATGACCGGGTTCCGGGTCGCTTACGGCGGTGCCCAGTCGCTTTACGGCATTGTTCCGGATTTGACCTGTTTCGGCAAAGTCATTGGCGGGGGGTTGCCCGTGGGCGCTTACGGCGGCAAAAAAGACATCATGTCTCAGATTGCACCGCAAGGAATGATTTACCAGGCCGGAACCCTTTCCGGTAATCCGATTGCCATGGCGGCAGGTATCGCTACCCTTGAACAACTCAAACCCGAAGGTGTTTATGAAAATCTGGAAGAAAAAGCAAAGCGGCTGGTAGCCGGACTTGTCGATGCGGCTCAGAAAGCAGGTGTGGCGGCCAAGGTTGATCACGTCGGATCCATGCTCGGGATGTTTTTTACGGACCAAAATGTGACCTGCTTTGACGATGCCAAGACCTGCGATCTCGAGTTATTCGCTGGATTCTACCAGGGTATGCGGCAGCAGGGAATTTATATTGCTCCCTCGCAATTCGAAGTACTATTTCTCTCCACCGCGCACGATGATGAACACATCGATGCCACGGTAGATGCGGCAGAGCAGGTTTTAAAGAACCTTTGAACCCATCCAGAGAAAGAGAGGCCGGTTATGGGTAAACTATCCGAACATGAAAAATTGATAGAGCAGTACTTGAGTGAGGACAACAAAGAAGCAGCGTACAATTGCTTTCTGAATTGATTTCTCTAAAAATATCTGTAATAATTAAATAAAAATGTTCATACGCCTTCACAGGTGAACGGATACATGGGATATTGCAGGGTTGCATAAATGGCCGAAAAAAGAAGCGGGGACACCCCGGGAAATGATAATTCGGGCAGTCAAACGGTAGACCACTCGCGTTTGGTTACCGCCATCGAGAATACGGCCGAAGCCATCATGATTACCGATATTGAGGGCATGATCCAGTATGTAAATCCGGCCTTTGAAAAAATTACAGGTTATTCCCGTGCTGAGGCTGAGGCGCAAAACATCACCTTTCTGGACAGCGATCAACACGATCCTTCTTTTTTCAATCAAATGTGGGAATCCCTCAAACGCGGTCAGGTCTGGCATGGGCGATTCATCAATAAGAAAAAGGATAATTCCCTTTATGAGTCCGAAGCAACAATTTCCCCGGTTAAAAACAAAACCGGCGAAATTATTAACTACGTGAGCGTTCAACGGGATGTAACCCATGAGGTTCAACTGGAGAAACAACTGCGCCAGGCTCAAAAAATGGAAGCCATCGGTACCCTTGCCGGGGGTATTGCCCATGATTTTAATAACCTGCTGCTGGGGATTCAGGGAAACATCTCTTTGTCGCTTTTAGACCTGGAAGCCGGTTCACCGTTTTTTGACCGCTTAAAAAAAATTGAGCAATACGTTCAAAATGGAGTGGAACTCACCCGTCAATTACTGGGCTTCGCCCGGGGCGGTAAATATGAGGTGCGCCTGACCGATCTCAATCGGCTCTTGGAAGAACAAAATCTTCTTTTTAGCCGGGCGAATAAAGCGGTTGTATTTAATGATAACTTTGACTCCAATCTTTGGAAGGTTGAAGCCGACAAGGGTCAAATCGAGCAGGTGATTCTCAATATCTACATGAACGCCCTGCAGGCGATGCCGGATGGCGGGACGCTAACGGTTGGCACCGAGAACCTTAGCATTGATGAAGATCGATTTACGCCCTATCGGGTAAAAGCGGGTGACTACATTAAAATAACCGTGGCTGATACCGGCTTCGGGATGGATGAACAAACCCAGGCAAGAATCTTTGATCCATTTTTTACCACCAGGGACATGGGGCGGGGAACCGGGCTGGGTTTGGCCTCGGTTTATGGAATTATTAAAAATCACGAAGGATTTATTAATGTCTTCAGTGAAAGGAATCGAGGGACCCGATTTGAGATTTATCTGCCGGCCAGTCGAAAAACGGCTGAACCGCCCCCAATGACGGTTGAAGAAATTTCCCCTGGTCATGAGACGGTGCTTCTGGTGGATGATGAAGAAATGATCATCGATGTTGTCAAGCGAATGCTGGAAAAATTGGGATATGAAGCGCTAACCGCCATGAACGGAGCCGAAGCCATCGAGCTTTATCAAACCCATGGGGATAGGATCAAGCTTGTCATCCTGGATATGGTCATGCCGAAGGTCAGCGGGGGACAGACCTTTGACAGACTTAAACAGATCAATCCCGAAATAAAAGTGATACTTTGCAGTGGCTACAGCATTGATGGCCAGGCAACAGAGATTTTGAACCGCGGCTGTAAAGCGTTTATCCAGAAACCCTTTAACCTGAAAATGCTATCGCAAAATATCAAAGCAGTGCTGAACAACAAGACATGAATAAAAATAAAATTCCTGACAGCGTGCGGACGATCCATTTGATTGCGGTGTGCGGCACCGCCATGGGGGCACTTGCCTGCATGCTGCGGGATCTCGGTTATGCCGTTACCGGTTCCGATCAAAAGATCTATCCACCCATGAGTCATTTCCTGGATCAAAAGGGCATCAAAATGAACGACGGGTTCAGGGAGGAAAATGTTTCCTATGGTCCGGATCTGGTCATCGTCGGTAATGCCGTTTCCAAGGATAACCCGGAGGTTCAAGCAATGCACAGCAGGGGCCTGTATTTTTGCTCCATGCCCCAGGCTTTAAACCGATTTGCGGCTGACGGTAAAAAAACACTTCTGGTGAGCGGAACCCACGGCAAGACAACGACTGCTTCCATTCTGGCCTGGTTGTTATATGAGGCCGGTTACGATCCGTCTTTTATGATCGGCGGCATTCTAAAAAACTTTGACAGCAATTACCGTCTTGGAAACGGTCCCTATTTTGTGGTGGAAGGTGATGAGTACGATACGGCTTTTTTTGACAAAGGGCCAAAATTTCTACACTTCCAACCCCAGATGGCGGTGCTGACCAGTGTTGAGTTTGATCATGCCGATATTTTTCATGATCTAGAACATGTCAAGGAAATATTCAGCGGGTTTGTCTCCGCGCTTCCCGGCTCCAGTTCGCTTCTGGCCTTTGATGGTGAGCAAAATGTGACCGAGGTCATCGGCAGACACCATTGCCGGATTGAGCGCTACGGTAAAAAGGCGACTTCTCCCTGGCGCCTGGGATTTGTATCGGCTGAGCCGCCCTGGACGGTTTTTGAAGTGTTTAAAAATAATGAACGTTTTGGTACATTTAAAACCAAACTCTTTGGAGAACACAATCTGTTAAATGCTCTGGCTGTCATTGCGATTGCCGACGGTCTAAATATTGCAGTGGATGCCATTGCCAAAGCGCTGCAAACATTTGAAGGAATTAAGCGCAGACAGGAAATTCGAGGTCAAAAAAGACAAATTACGGTCATGGATGATTTCGCTCACCATCCCACTGCGGTTCGGGAAACAGTGCGCGCTGTAAAATCGATCGTTTCAACCGGACGCTTGATAGCTGTGTTTGAACCCCGAACGAATACCAGTATGCGCAGTGTCTTTCAAAAGGAATATGCAGGAGTGTTTGATCCGGCAGACATAATCTGCATCCGAAAACCCCCGCTCTTGAATAAAATTCCTTCCGGGCAGCAGTTTTCTTCCGAGCAATTGGTTGCTGATCTGAAAATTCGCGGTAAAGATGCGCATTACTTCCCGGATACGGATGCTATTCGCGACTTTTTATTAATCACCGCCAAGCCGGGAGATTTTGTTCTAATTATGTCCAACGGCGGATTTGACAATATCCACCAGCGGTTGCTGGAAAATCTGTGACCGCATCGCTGTACTATAGCCCACGATAGACCGTCCGATATTTTTGATCCGTCTTTTTTTATCGGCAGCTTTTCTAAAAGGAATATTTCTTGACAATTCCCGGTATTTAAATTACTTATCCCTGATGTTGAATAAGTGAGTAAAAGTTATTATAATAAACTAATTACAGATAGTTACATCTCTATATTTACTCAAATTGTTTGACAAATACAGTAAATTTGGGAGGATCATTTGAATAGACGTGTCGTGATAACGGGGGTTGGACTCCTCACCCCTATTGGAATTGGAGTCAAAGAAACATGGGAATCTCTGTGTGCGGGGAAATCAGGAGTCGGAGCGATTACCCGATTTGATGTGTCGAATTATCAAACCAAAATAGCAGCTGAGGTCAAAGATTTTCAGGCTGAAGATTTTCTCCCCAAGAAAGAGGCCAAGCGCACCGAGCGCTTTATCGCATACGCGGTGGCGGCCGCACGTATGGCTATTGAGGACTCCGGGCTGGTGATTAACGGTTCCAACTCGGACAGAGTCGGTGTGATCACCGGATGCGGACTGGGGGGGCTTTCGATCCTTGAAGATACCTGCCTTAAACTAAACAACAAGGGGCCCCGGCGGGTAAGTCCCTTTTTTATTCCCATGATGATCGGTAACATGGCCCCGGGAATGATTTCCATCCAATTTGGCGCCAAAGGCCCCAATGCCTCCCTTGCCACCGCCTGCGCGGCCGGAGCGCATGCAGTGGGTGATTCCTATAAACTCATCCTCAGGGGCGAGGCAGATGCCATGATTACCGGTGGTGTTGAATCGGTGATCAACCCGACCTGCATTGCCGGTTTCAATTCCATGAAAGCCCTGTCCACGCGCAACGATGAACCGGAGAAGGCTTCGCGTCCGTTCGATCGTGACCGAGACGGTTTTATTGTCGGGGAAGGGAGCGGTATTTTGATCATTGAAGCCCTTGACCAGGCTCTTGAACGCGGTGCAAAAATTTACGCGGAGCTTACCGGCTACGGCATGAGCGGTGACGGCTTTCACATGACTGCCCCACCACCGGATGGCAGCGGTGCGGCCCGCTGCATGATGGCAGCCCTTGAGGATTCCGGTTTCCCTTTTGACAAAATCGACTATATTAATGCCCACGGTACTTCAACACCGCTAAACGATTTATCCGAAACCCGCGCGATAAAGACGGTTTTCAAGGAACATGCCTATAAGCTTGCCATCAGTGCGACCAAATCCATGACCGGGCATTTGCTGGGCGGTGCCGGTGGAATTGAAACAATATTTACGGCACTGGCCATTTCCGACGGTCGTCTTCCGCCGACCGTCAACCATGACAATTCAGGTGATGAGTGCGATCTTGATTATATACCCAACGTGATGCGCAAAGCCCGGGTTGAAAATGCCATGACCAATTCCTTCGGGTTTGGCGGTACCAACGCCAGCCTGATCCTTTCAAGATACCATAGCTCCTAATCGAGTAACAAATAACTCCCAATTGGTTTTCAACTTAATTGGGGTTCCAGAAAAGCAGTTTGACAAACAACCGGCTTATGCCGGTTGTTTTTTTAGTGATTTTTGATATACAATACGGGTCATTCTAAACTAGGGGAGTTGATTCATTGAAGATCATAATCGTAGGTGCGGGTGAGGTCGGATACCACATTGCCAGCCATCTGGCCTTGGAAAATAAAGAAGTTGTGATTATTGACAAGGATCCCGAGGCTATCCGGCGTATTTCCGATAGTCTTGATGTTCAAGCGGTGGAGGGCTCGGGCAGCAGTCCGGTGGTTTTAGAGGAAGCCGGCATCCGGAATGCTGAGATCATTCTGGCTGTCACAGACAGTGACGAAGCCAACCTGGTTGCCTGCCTGGTTGCCAATATGCTGTCACCGGCCACCAAAAAACTGGCGCGGGTGCGCGATGGGGATTTCGATCAATATCATGATCACCTTCGTGAGCATGCGCCTCACATCGACACCATCATCAATCCCGAAATTGAAGTGGTCAAAACTGTTGAAAGTATGTTGAGTGTCCCGGGAGCGGTTAATGTGGGCGAGTTTGCCGATGGCCGCATAAAATTTATCGGGATATATCTGAATAAAAAATCGCGCCTGGCAGGTGTTAAGCTCGCAGATTTTCCTGAAAAAATACCCAAAGGAAGACCGCTTATCGCCGCTGTGGTGAGGGAGGAAGAATTGATCATTCCCAGGGGCAATGATCGTCTGATGCCGGGGGACCTGGTCTATTTTATCAGTGAGGAAGAAAAACTGGCCGATACCCTGGCCCTATTTGATAAATACGATCAGCCGGTCAATCGGGTGTTGATTGTGGGTGGTGGGAACATCGGATTCCGTCTGGCCCGCAGCCTGGAGGAAAAGGCAATTTATTGCAAAATTATCGAAAAGGATCCGGCCCGCTGCGCCCGCCTGGCCGAAGGGCTGAACAAAGCGGTGGTGCTTTGCGGAGACGGATCCGACCAGGGGCTTTTGACCGAAGAAAATATTCAGGATATGGATGTGGTGGTTACATTGACCGGCCATGAAGAAACCAATATCCTGGCCTCGCTGTTAGCGACACGAATGGGGGCCAAAAGATCAATCACCAGAATCAGCAAGTTCAGTTATTTTCCCTTGATGAAAGCCATCGGCATCGAGCAGGTTGTCAGCCCGCGGCTTTCGGCCGTTAACACCATTTTGCAGCATATCCGCCGAGGCAAAGTGCTCTCAGCCATTTCCATAAAGGGTGAGCAGGCCGAGGTCATGGAGGCTCTGGCCCTTGAGACATCAGATATCGTGGACAAACCCCTCAAGCGGATTTCCTTTCCCAAGGGGTCCATGGTGGCCGGCATTATTCGCGGCGATGACATTATCATTCCCACCGGCGACAGTGTTATCCAACCGGATGACCGGATCATCATCTTTGCGATAAGACAGGCCATCCCTAAAGTCGAGAAAATCCTTGCGGTAAAACTGGAGTATTTCTAGATGCGCTGGCGATTTATCCTGAGAACCATCGGGGTATTGATCTTTTTTTTCGGGCTGACCATGATCTTCCCTTTGATGGTCGGGTTTTATTACCGGGACCAGAGTTTGATTGCGCTTCTGTTGTCCATGGGGATCACCGTTATTGCCGGGTTAATACTCTATCTCATTTTCCGCAAGGCCCAAGCTGAAGTTATCAGCCAGCGGGAAGGCATGGCTATTGTGGCGGTGGGCTGGGCCGCCGTCGGTCTGTTCGGGGCCCTTCCTTTTTATCTGGGAGATGGATGTTTCACGTTCGTAGATGCGTTTTTCGAATCTGTTTCGGGGTTTACCACGACCGGCGCATCGGTTCTGACCAATATCGAGGCCGTATCCAAGGGGCTTCTTTTCTGGCGCAGCTTTATCCAGTGGCTGGGCGGCATGGGCATCATTGTTCTGTCGCTGGCCATTCTTCCTTTCTTAGGTGTCGGCGGCATGCAGCTTTACAAAGCGGAAGTCCCGACCCCCGTTCCCGACAAGCTCAAACCTCGCATCCGCGATACGGCCATGATTCTCTGGAAAGTTTACGCCCTGATGTCCTTAGCACAGGTCATTTTTCTCGTGGTCGGCGGCATGACCCTTTATGACGCGCTGTGCCATACCTTTACCACCATGCCTACCGGCGGATTTTCAACTAAAAATACCTCCGTTGCGCATTTTGACAGTGTCTATTTCGATGCTGTGATCATATTCTTCATGCTGCTGGCCGGGATTAATTTTTCACTCCACTATCAGATGCTGCGTGGAAAAACCCTGGCATTCTGGCAGGACTCCGAATGTCGTTTTTTTCTGGGTGCGGTGGTGCTACTCACATTGGCGGTAAGCTTTAATGTCTTCGGCACCGTCTACCAATCCATCGGAGAAGCAGTTCGATACGGGGCTTTTCAGGTGGTGTCCATCGTTACCACCACGGGCTATGTCACGGCCGATTATGAAAAATGGCCGGCCATGTCCCAGCTCATATTGCTGCTGTGTATGTTTTTGGGGGCATCTGCCGGCTCCACCGGCGGAGGGATGAAATGCCTGCGAATCATGCTTTGTTTCAAATTTTGTTATAAGGAGCTTTTTTCACTGGTTCATCCCCACGCGGTTTCGCATATAAAAATCGGCGGCAAAACGGTGCCGGATGATGTCATGCGCAGTGTCCTTGGATTTTTAGCCCTTTATATGGGGCTGTTTGCTCTCAGCTCGGTTCTGCTGGCCGGTCTGGGTGTCGATTTTACGACTGCTTTTACGGCCGTTGCGGCCACCATTGGAAATGTCGGTCCCGGATTCGGTATGGTGGGCCCGGTGGAAAATTATGCCCAGATTCCCGTTTTGGGAAAATGGTTGCTGATCTGGTGTATGCTGCTGGGCCGGCTGGAAATTTTTACCGTGATAATATTAATGGTCCCTGAATTCTGGCGCAAATAATGCGTATTCACCCCTTGAATAGTTGATTCTAAAACTACCGTAGAGGGTCAAACATGCAGAACGCTGTGTATGGTGCGCAATGATTTATGCCGTTCGGCATATTTTCCGGCTGAACCGGCAAACCGGCAAACTGGCAAACTTTTTTTACGTTTTTCTGTTGACAAGTTAAATGATTATGTTTAATTAATAACGTTTCTAAGGGCCGTTAACTCAGTCGGTAGAGTATCTGCCTTTTAAGCAGAGAGTCGCTGGTTCGAGCCCAGCACGGCCCACCAATTATCGCATAGAGCATAGCGCAAAGAGCAGAGCGTAGTGTCCCACAATCGTTTGTAACGCCATACGCCATGCCCCATGCGTATTACCTGTGTCCCCATCGTCTAGCCTGGTCCAGGACACCGGCCTTTCACGCCGGCAACAGGGGTTCAAATCCCCTTGGGGACGCCATAATGATATTAAGGGGTTAGCGGTTTTCACTGTTTTCCCCTTTTTTAGTTTCG
>JAFDDW010000490.1 GCA_019310665.1 Deltaproteobacteria bacterium | reverse complement strand
ATAGAACACAATCCCATATTAACATCCGGAATCCAGGTAAACCGGATACCGTCGAAATTTGCATTCTGCCGAAGGATATGATATCTTTAATATAATCGATTATTTGCAGCCTCTGAAGCACGAGCACGGCCCTGTGAAATAATTATTTAAGTTTAGACCCTTCCCGGCCGATATAGGCATTGTAATAGGGTGTGTCTAGCCTCTTACCCAGAAGCACCTTGGTAAAATTTCAGGATATACTCATAGGGCTATAACGAATCTGCTTACACTTCACCCGATCCGGTTATATGATGAGCCCACCGGACGGTGATTGAAGGCGGATACACGGCATTCAAGGAGAGAAACATATAAACGGGCTGAAGGGAGTAACGCTGACGTCGGATATTTGATTTACATGACAATCATTCGGGCAATTCGGTTTAACAAGAGGAGCTTACCCTTTGATTTCTAATGAAATTTCTTGACTTATCGATGAGAATATAATTTAGTTTAATAAGTGCCGGCCGTTTGGCCGGTTCTGACCAAAATTCTCATAAGTCCGGATAAAAAGGTTGGGCCTTACATGTTTGTCTTCAGTAATCTATTAACTGCAATCGCCGAAGTGCTCAGATGGGTACTTAACATTTTCATGTGGATTGTAATTGCCCGCGCAATTCTGTCATGGGTCAGTCCCGATCCATACAATCCGATCGTTCGCTTTGTTCACAATATCACCGAGCCTGTTCTTTACCAGATTCGAAAAAGAATTCCGATAAATTTCGGTGGTATTGATTTTTCTCCCATTCTCGTTCTTTTGGCTGTCATCTTTTTGCAACGATTCGTTGTGCAGAGCTTGTACGAACTGGCGCTTTCGTTGCGATAAACACAAAGGCAGGTGAATCCAATGAACATTACTCCCCTTGATATACAGCAGCAAAAGTTCAAGACCAGAATTCGAGGGTTTGACGTCCGGGAGGTGGACGCTTTTCTCGAACAAATGGCCAACGTTTTTGAGTCGCTGCATAGAACGCACAAGGATATGCAGGAAGAGGTCCGGCGCCTTCAACTTGAAATCCAGGGATACCGAAAACGCGAGGAAACTTTCAAAAGAGCGTTATTGAATTCCCAAAAAGTTCTGGACCAGATGAAAGACAATGCCCGTAAATCAGCAGAGTTGATTATCGCCGAAGCCGAAGTCAAAGCAGAGAAAATCTTAAACAACGCCCACAATCGACTGGCGCAACTGCATGAAGACATATCGGAGTTAAAACGGCAACGCATGCAGATTGAAGTCCAGATCGGCTCAATTGTTGAGGGACACAGAAAATTGCTCGATCTCAGCAAAGAAGGCGCCAAAGCAATGGATGAAGAGGATGCTAAACTGAAATTGCTAAAGCAGGCCAGGTAATGGCCGTCAGGTCGTTACCCAGAACGCTGAACCTAGATGTCGCATCTTCTGATTTATCAATAGGACCGCCTGAGGCGAATAAACAAGGTACCAGAAATGCCTTTCTCCAGAAGTTTTGGACGATTTAGGCCTAAATTCGCTTGAGGCGGTCTTGTCAGCAAGGGCGACTTTTTTTTAGATAGATAATTGCAACTTAATCATTTCGCAACGCGACGATTTGTGAAACCGGGAGTTTTGAATGGCCAAAATCGATGCATTTTTTAAATTGATGAACGAACAGGGGGCTTCGGATCTCCATTTGACAGCAGGGCAGCCCCCGGCTCTGAGAATTCGAGGAGAAATAGAACGGATTAAATATAAAGTACTGGACAGCGATGATTTAAGGGGAATGCTTTACGAAATTGCTCCGGAACAGAAAATTAAAACATTTGAGGAAAGCGGAGATATTGATTTTGGCTACGAGATACCGGGACTGGCCAGATATCGAGCCAATTTTTTTATGCAAAAAAATGGCGTCGCAGCTGTGTTCAGAGAGATCCCCAGTACCATCATGACGTCAGATCAACTGGGTCTTCCGGAGGTGGTGTCTAAACTGGCGACCCTTCCAAGGGGTCTGATTCTGGTTACCGGTCCTACCGGAAGCGGAAAATCGACTACGCTGGCGGCGGTGATCGATGTGGCCAACCGCTCGCGCAAGGATCACATTATCACCGTCGAAGACCCGATAGAATTTGTACATCAAAGCCAGGGCTGCATCGTTAATCATCGGGAGATCGGCATTCATACCAATTCTTTTGCAACCGCCCTGCGCGGCGCCCTGCGGGAGGACCCGGATATTATTATGGTGGGAGAGATGCGGGATCTTGAAACGATTTCACTGGCGGTGGAAGCGGCCTCCACCGGACATCTGGTTTTCTCCACTTTGCATACATCCAGCGCCTATAAAACGGTTGACCGGGTGATCGAGGTTTTTCCGTCATCGGAACAGCCCCTCATCAGATCAACGCTTGCCGATGGGTTGCGGGCAGTTATCGCTCAGGTACTTTTTAAGCGTATCGACCGCAAGGGTCGGGTGGTCGCTCTGGAAATCCTGATTGCCAATCCGGCCGTGCGCAATTTAATCCGGGAAGGCAAAACCCATCAGATACCATCGATGATCCAGACCGGGAAAAAATACGGTATGATCCTGCTGGATGACTCTATCATGGATCTTTATACCAAAGGGATGGTCAGCGCCGAAGAAGCATATGCCAAAGCAAATGATAAGGGTCGGTTCAGACCCCTGCTCAAAACTGCGCCGCCGGATTTTACCGAGGCTTAGTAATTATGAAAAAACAGGAAATCGATCATATTCTGGTAAGGATGCTTGACTATCATCGGGATGTTTCCGACCTGAACTTTACGGTGGGCAAACCCATGCAGGTTGAAAGCGCGGGAGAGCTGATCCCGGTTGACATCAAACCGAGTTTTAAAGCACTTTCGCCTTTCCAGACTGAAATCCTGGCACTGAATTTAATCGATCAGGACCGCCGGTTAACTGAAACCCTGATTAATAGCGGGTCTTGCGACTTGTCCTACGGTTTGCCCGGCAAGGCGCGTTTCCGGATCAACATCTTCTCCCAGAGCAGCAATCTTTCCATCGTTCTGCGAAAAACTCGAATCAAAAATTCCGACGATTGAAGACCACGCGCTGCCAAAATCCATGAATCAGATTGCGCAGGAAAAAAATGGTCTGGTACTTGTTACCGGCGCTACGGGTTCCGGAAAAACCACCTCGCTGGCGGCGGTTCTGGATCAGATCAACGAAACAAAATCCGTACACATCATCACCCTTGAGGATCCGGTCGAATATCAGCATCCCCATAAAAAATCCACTTTTAACCAGCGCGAACTGGGACTCGATTTCGATTCCTATGCCAACGGTCTGCGTGCCGCTCTGCGCCAAGCACCC
>JAFDDW010000489.1 GCA_019310665.1 Deltaproteobacteria bacterium | reverse complement strand
CTATTTCCATTTTTTATATACGGATAGAATAAAATCTTTGGAGGATGCTATTAACAGACGATAGAAAGATACATGAACGATCTTGAGGTTCTAATCAGCGCGTCCGCTTCCATTGTCAACATCGGTATTATCCGTAGAGATATTCGAGACACGAAAAGTCTAGTTTTTAAGAAAAGTGCTTTATTTCTTGATCTGAGCCTGACTATGTGATACATTTTGTATCGCAATCGCAAACAATTTTTGTTGAAGTTTTGTAAAGATTAAAGAAGGAGGTGCTTAACATGCCCGTCAGTGTAAGACTGGATGAAGAAACCGAAGCTTTATTGAATAAAACTGCAAAAGCGCTTTGTACCACAAAATCCAAGATACTGAAAGCATCCGTTCAGGACTTTTGTAAAAAAACCTTAGATGAGAAAAGAAAAAAGCCTTATGATTTAATTTCCGATCTTATCGGCAAAGAATATAGCGGTGATGGCAATCTGGCAATCAATGCTGAAGAAATACTAAGAAAACGCTTTAGTGAGAAATCCGGGTTAGGACAAAAAAATGATCCTTCTTGATACCGGGCCTATTGTGGCTTTTTTCGACGCATCTGATCATTATCACCATGCCTGTATTGAATTGCTGAAAACCGTCAATGAACCCCTGGTCACCACCTGGCCGGTGCTTACAGAGGCCTTTTATCTCTTGGGATTTTCATGGAAAGCTCAGGATAACCTTTGGGGATTTATTACAAGAGGCGGAGTGGACATTTTACCTCTCAATGACAGTCAGCAGACCCGGTGTCGTCAATTAATGGAAAAATACAGCGACCTCCCCATGGATCTTGCCGATGGAACCCTTGTCGTTCTTGCAGAATCCCAAAAAATCAAGAAAGTCTTTACCCTGGACCATAAGGATTTCAAAATATATAAGCCGGCACGTATTAAGTATTTTACATTGCTCCCTGCCCGTATTTGAAAATGGGACGATTGTTTTTTATTTGCCGTCGTTTCTCAGATTTTTTCCTGATTCCCCGCCTTTTTATCCGCCGTTAGTGTGGAGGACCAATCTTCCCAACTTCTTAACTTCTTTACTTATAAGCACAGGATTCGAACTGCCTAACCGATGGTGCCTTCAATTATCCAGGCCGGGCGGTTGATCACATCAGAATCAAATGGGGGGACACAACCCTGATTCCCTATTTCAAGGGGTGCCGTTGCGTTTCGGGGTACTTTTTGATAAGGCATACCAACTTCATGTCTAAATCGATATACAAAAAAATCGGGATTGCCTCCCTTATCATGATGGCGTCGGTTTTTTTAAGCCGTGTAATCGGCCTTTTCAGGGAAATGGTCATCGCCTACATCGGAGGTGCCGGTGCGGCCGTCGATGCCTATCAGGTGGCCTTTGTCATCCCGGAAATTTTAAATCACATCGTCGCCAGCGGATTTATGTCGGTCACCTTTATCCCCATTTTTTCCCGCTATCTGACCCTGGACCGGGAAGATGAAGGCTGGAAAGTTTTTTCGATTATTTTAAACTGTTTTGGATGCCTTCTGGTGGTTTTGATTCTGATTTCCATGGCGCTTGTCCCTCAATTAATTGCACTGATCGCCCCGGGACTTGAAGATCAGAGGACGATCGCCAGTGCCGTCAGGATGACACGAATTATCTTACCGGCCCAATTTTTCTTTTTTGTGGGCGGGCTGCTGATGGCGGTCCAGTTTTCCAAAGAACGCTTTTTTATCCCGGCCCTGGCGCCGTTATTGTATAACCTGGGAATAATTGCCGGTGGCCTGATATTAGGGCCCTGGCTCGGTATGGAGGGATTTGCCTGGGGTGTTTTGATTGGCGCGTTTGCCGGAAATCTATTCGTGCAGTTTTTTGGCGCCAGGAAAGCCGGGCTTAACTATTTGCCGATTTTTGACCTGCGGCATCCGGACCTGAAAAAATATGTACTCCTGACCCTGCCCCTGATGATCGGTTTGACCATGACCTTTTCCACCGAGTTTTTTTTCCGGTTGTTTGGTTCCTATTTAGCCGAGGGTAGCATTGCGGTCCTGAATTTCGGGTTGCGGATCATGCTTATTCTGGTGGGGATGTTTGGCCAGGCAGTGGGTGTCGCATCATTTCCCTTTATGGCCAAATTGGCAGTGCAAAATAAAATAGATGAAATGAATCGGCTGATGAACAGTACCCTGCGGTATCTGGCGCTGGTCATCCCGTTTTCGGTGTTGATCATGGTGCTCCGATCGGAAGTGGTCCGATTGCTTTTTCAACGGGGCAGATTCGACGCCGCTGCTACGGCTATGACGGCAGATGTACTGATTTATTTTATGGTCGGCGCCTTCGCCTTTGCAGCCTATACAATTGTAATTCGAGGATATTTTGCTTCGCAAAATACACTTCTTCCCGCCATCTATGGCACGGTTACCGTCTTGCTCAGTGTTCCTATTTATCTTATTGGTATGAATTTGTTAAACGTCAGGGGCGTGGCGTTGGCGGTCTCGCTGTCCGGCATTTTTCAAGTGACCGTTTTATATGCGCTCTGGAATAAACGCAGCCATAATCCGGAAAGCCGCGGAGTATATGCATTTTATATAAAGATCATGTGCTTTGCGGCGGTGATGGGAATTTTTCTGGAATGGTTTAAATCAGCGGCACTAGCCAGATTGGATTCCACGACATTTTCCGGAAGCCTGATGGTGTGTATTGTGACAAGTGCAGTATTTGTTTGCATTTTACTGATGGCGGGCTATGGCCTGAAGATTCAGGAGATTACGGGTCTGGTAGATCGCGTGATAAACAAATTAAAATTTTCTAAAACCAATGCATAAGCACAAACTGTTAAAATCTCAAATACCAAGCACCAAATTACAAATAAATCTCAAACTTCAATATCCAATGACCAAAACAGATGAACTTGCGAAACGTCAAAAACCGTTCTTTGTGTGACTCCAACGAAAGCCGGAATTCAGTCTTTTCGAACACTTACAGAGGATTTGGACTCCGGTTTTCTCCGGCGTAACGACTTCTTATGAGACCGTCAAAACCTAGAATTGAAACGTTCTTCCTTAAGATCATATTCGCATTTGGGATTTTGAATTTTGGTCATTGTGATTTATTTGGAATTTGGTATTTGTGTTTTGGAATTTCCGGTTTATCCGGG
>JAFDDW010000488.1 GCA_019310665.1 Deltaproteobacteria bacterium | reverse complement strand
TTTTCTCGATAGAGAATAATTTTCGTCAGTGGACCCACGAAACCGTCCACCGGGATCCCGTATTTGGCCTGAATTTCCTTGATGATATTGCGCGTCCAGGAATCGTATTCCTCGTTCATTTCAACATTGCCAAAACCAATCTCGTGCAGCAGCAACTTGAGGGTGATGATGGAATCTTTGCTGGATCGCATCGGTATGGTGCCCCAGATGGATAGAAAATTTTTCCAAGGCAGATAGGCAACACCAGACCAGAAAAATTTGATTTCATTGGTGTCTGTTTCTATCAACCGGTTTCCCAGGGCACTGCCTAAATAAAGTTTATGCCCCTCAATTTTGATCAGCGTCAGGTAGCCCGGCTCATCGCCGACCGGCGGATAACACTCCAGAATTGCAGGCAAATTCAGACGCTTCAGCAGTTCGATGCTTGTTTCCAAACGATGAATGAAAATACCGCTGGGCTTGGCCGTTAATCGGAAAAAGGCCTGATCATCATCCAGACTGCTGAGATACGGTTTGGATTCTATGGGCGTATGCCATAATTCCATCGCCTGTTTTAAGGCGATATGGCGTGAGGATCTGATATCCATGGTCGCCAAATAATCCATCAAACTCAGCGTTTCCACCGGATCCGGCATCAAGGTGTTATTTTCCGGCTCTTCAGCGATAGAGATCGTTTCAACCGGTTCAACTTCAGCGGTCACTTCCGGAGCGACCGTCTCAGAAGCTGTCACATCTGGTTCAGTCCTAGTGGATGCTTCAATTTTGGTGTGTTGCGTTTCATTAAAAAATGAGTCGATTGCCTGAATGAGCGGTTGCCGAAAAATAACAGCAATTAATACAATGGCCAGGGCTGCAAAAATGATGAGGGCTTTATTCCCATATATCAGGCCAACCCTTTTTGAGCCCCCTCTGCTTTTTAGTTCTTTGATGGAAGTCCGTGCGATGCTTCCGGTTATTTTGTGCTGGCTGAGGCCGAAAGCAGTCAACAGCGCCCGGTCGCATGCAATGTTGATGAGCCGCGGAATCCCCCCCGAATATTTATATATCCGGCGAAAAGCCGATCGATCAAATTTAAGGCCGGCTTTGCGGGCGGCAATATTAATACGGTATTGTATGTATTCCACGGTTTCTTTGAAATTCAGCGGAGTGAGATAATACCTGAGGGTAATTCGTTGGCCGAGTTGCCTGAGTTCATGAGAATCGAGAATGTCGCTGAGTTCAGGTTGTCCGACCAGAATAATCTGCAGCAGTTTTTCTTTGCTGGTTTCCAGATTCGACAATAACCTTAGCTGTTCCAGGATAATCCTGCTCAGATTTTGGGCTTCGTCAATCAATAGAATAACCTTCCTGCGCTGAGCTTTTTGCCGCATGAGAAAGGCATTCAGTTTGTCAATCAAATCTTTCGTGTTATCGGTGTCATATTTGATGCCCAGCTCATCGTTGATGGTTTTAATCAGTTGCTTGGGGCCCAGTCGGGGATTGAAGATATAGGCCGCAATGGTGTTTTTATCCAGATTTTCAAGAAAAGCCCGGCAGAGAGTGGTCTTTCCGGTTCCAACCTCACCGGTGATTTCAACAAAGCCGTCTCCCTGAGCCAGGGCATAGTTGAGATGAGCCAGCGCTTCTTCGTGACTTTTGCTCAAAAACAGATAGGCCGGGTTTGGAACCAGCTTAAAGGGTTTTTCGCTGAAACTGAAAAAATTTTCGTACATTTATGTCGAACCTTCAGACAATCCAATGGGGCAAGGCCCCATAAGCACTAAGTTGTTTTGTAAACATTTACAGGTAAGATATTAAAAAAATTGAGCTTATCTGTCAAGTTGGAATGGATGAAACTCGGTCATAGCCGTTTGCGGCATCTTTTGCATGACATCTTTTAAAATACGATGCCGTTCGTCTTTCTTTTTTTGGGCCAGCTGCCGACACGCTTCATAAAATGGGGCCAGGTTTCCATCTTTTCCCGCCAATATTTTACTAAAGGCCGGCACAAAATCGTGATATGCAACTACGCCGCTGATTTTGGCATTGTTTAAAGGCCGGTTCATCCAATCACCATAGGCTGCGAAACCGATTTGCTTCGTTTTCAAATGGTTAAATTCGTTCCGCAGGTCATCAAATATAGACGCCTTTTCAATCCTTTTCTGGGCCGGCACCAAATCTGTTTGATACAGCAATTCGAGTTTTTGGCGATATTCTAAAACCAATCTGACAAATTGCTGCTGATGGCGGTAATTATTTAAATATTCACTGTAAATGGCTGAGTTGTCAGAGGCTTTCTGCCAGCGGCGCAGGCCTTCCTGTTCCACAAAAGTGGCAAAACTCTCATTAAAGGTTGTGTCATCGGGCGTATAAAGAACCTGGTGGGCCAGTTCATGAAATAACAGTGCCGCCGAACTTGCTTTGGATCGATGAATAAAGGTGCTCAGTACCGGATCATCAAACCAACCCAGGGTCGAATAGGCCGTTATCCCGCCCACATGGACATCATAGCTCTGGTTTTTCAATGAATCCGCATACCGCAGGGCATCTGCCTCACTGAAATATCCCCGGTAAGCCGCGCAGCCTACAAAGGGATAACACCATGTCTTGGGTACCATGGAAAACTCAGGTGTCGCCGTCACATTCCATGCGGCGTAAGGTCTTTTAAGGTCGACATAGGTAAGGTAGTTGTTAGCCACCGGCAGTTGAAGTTCGTCTTCGGCAAACGCTCTGACATCCATTATGAAAGTTAGCCGCTGACGTAAAATTTCCGATGAATTCGGATCAGCCGTTATTTTAGAAATCGGCTGCCGGCTTTGAAGGATGCGATGTTGGCCGCTAATCGCCTGGCTGTAATATTTAACTGTCTGACAGCCGGAAAACGCAACCGAGAAAAACAACCCCCAGAATACGACCAGAATTTTTTTAGGTTGAACGAACATTGAAATAATCCACGGTGATTTCTAAACAAGTCCGCAAGGGACTCTTTTTCAAGCATACACTGAATAAGGGAGCTTTACCAGACTGGAATGTTGGAATACTCGGTTTTTGGCTTGCAGTTTGCAGATCCGGCGTCTCGGAGAGGATAAGGCAATGATGGAATTATGGATCCGGCGTCTCGGAGAGGATAAGGCAATGATGGAATTATGGAAAAATCGACTCAAAAACAGCGTTAGATTTCGGTTGTGCTATATCAGACTGTAGCAGAATTTTTCAAATATGCCGCGGTTGAATTTGCCGGTCTGCACGTCATCTTTGAGAAATTTTAAAGCCTCCAGCGGCTCTCGAGCTCGACGATAGGGCCGATCTTCGTTGGTCAGGGCTTCATAGCAATCGATGATCCCCAGCATCTGGCCGACATATGATATATTACGGGTACCCTTGGGGTAGCCGCTGCCGTCCAGTTTTTCGTGGTGTTCCAAAGCACCCAGCGCAATATCGCCGCCAAGTTTGTTTTTTTCCCGAATGATTACGTTGCCGATGGTCGGATGGGTTTTCATTATTCTAAATTCATGGTCGGTTAGTTTTCGCGGTGCTTTTAAAATGGTTGTGGGGATCTCCGTTTTTCCGACGTCGTGCAGCAGCGCGTTCAACCCCAGTCGCCGGGTTTTTTCCATTTTAAAATTAGAGTAAAAGCAAAAACCCAGGGTTAAGGCCATCACGTTTACGGAATGAATAGCCGTGGTGTAGTCTTTAAAAGATATCAAAGCAATCGATTTTAAAATTTCAGGGTGTTGGGAATACCCGGTAATCAAGGAATCAACGGTTTCGGGCAAGGCTTTGAGGGTTCCACTGCGGGGTTCGTTCAGGGTTTCTTCAACCAGTTCACAAAGGGATGTTTTTACGCTCACCGCATTACCGGTGGTAATACTTTGATCAATTTGGTTGTTAAATCCCGTCTGAAGTTCTTTAATGGCAACGATTCTGTCCTCTTCCTGGATGTATAACAAGGGATGCCGTTGCTGGCTGATTCGCATTTCCGTAAGAGAGGTTCCCGCCGGTTTGTACAAAACATAGGAATCAGTGCCCGGCTGATAGAAAAGGGGGACCTGTTTATAATAATTGATCTTCGAATTTCGGACTTGAATATAGTTTTGCTGGTCCACTGTATACGCCTTAAATAGGGTTCAGAGGTTCAAGGTTACTAGTTCAATAAGGCGCTTATCCGGAAAGTCCAAGTTACCATAAAAAAACTCCCTGTGGGAGCGGCTTCCAGCCGCGAATTTAAATGATCGCGGCTGGAAGCCGCTCCCACAACCAATACAACTTGTTCTTT
>JAFDDW010000487.1 GCA_019310665.1 Deltaproteobacteria bacterium | reverse complement strand
TGACACCTTATCCTTATGACAGTCACTGCCACCATACTTCTCATCATTTCAGCCTTTACCCATGCCGGCTGGAACTTTTTAAGTAAAAAGGAGCATCCGACCCAGGCTTTTTACCTGGTGGCAAATACCATCGGCGTGATCTGTGTCCTGCCGTTTCTTATTTATTACGCAAGTTTAATATCCTTCTTTCCATCATCGGTATACATAATCGTAGTTTTATCCGGTTTTTTTCTGGCAGCCTATATGGCAGCTCTGGCCGGGGCCTATCGCACCGGAGATATCTCGATCGCCTATCCTCTGGCACGCTCCTTACCCGTCATATTTGTATTCTTTCTAACCCTGATATTGGGTAAAGGCCAACCCCCGGGCGGATGGTTTTTCGTCGGAACAATTTTTATCGTTTCCGGCTGCATTATCCTGCCCTTGGGTGCATTTGCTGACTTTCATTTTTCCAAATACACGAATCTATGCTGCATGTTGGCCGCACTTGCTGCTGTCTGGGTCGCAGGCTATACGGTTGCAGATGATATGGCCCTGCGACATTTAAGAGAACTTCCGGGTAAACCGATGAGTCCGTTGGAGGGTACGCTGGTGTATATGGTGCTCGAAGGCATCAGCTGTTCGCTCTGGCAGGGCCTGTTTGTGGCGGTGAGCCGGCGTGAGCGGCAAGCCATGACGGAAGTTCTGCAATCCTATAAAGGACCGGCAGCCATAACGGGCATCGGAATTTTTCTAACCTATGGAATTGTTCTCGTATCGATGAACTATGTCTCCAATGTCAGCTATGTTGCCGCGTTTCGCCAGCTCAGTATTCCGATAGGAGCTATGTTCGGCATGGCGCTTCTCAAGGAGTCCCGTTACCTCCCAAAAATAGTCGGAATTGCAGTTATATTTGTCGGACTTGTTCTGGCGGGAATAAAATAGATTTCAGGTCAAAATTGGTTTCAGGTTTCAGGTTTCAAGTGTCAGCCATCCTTTAATTGAGGAATTGCGAATTTAGGAATTTAGGTATTATTGGTATCCTGTCGATTAAATTCACCGATACAAGAATTCCTAAATTCCTGAATCCCTGAATTCCTAAATCATCGAAATCCTGAAACCTTATTAAACTATGAGCCATGAGCTATCGGCTAATAGCTTTAAAGCGTAGCACGCTTAAATTATGCCCGAATCTTATGGCCATTCGGATCGACCAGCGGTAATTTTGCCACCCTTGCTTTCACACGCTCACCCAATACCTGAACTTCTAATTCAACACCGGCCTTGGCCAGCTCTAAAGGCAGATAGACCATGCCGATGTCTTTGCCGATGGTATAACCGTAGCTGCCGGAGCGTATGCGATCTATTACACTGCCGTTGGCATAGACCGATTCACCGCCGTACAGGTTGCCGCCGGCATCCATCGTAAGGGCCATCAACCTGGAATTAAGGCCTTTCCCCTTTATTTTCTGCAAAACCTGTTGGCCGATAAAATCCGGCTTGTTCAGATCAACAAACATCCCTAACCCGGCTTCCAGGGGATTATCATCGGGTGAAATGTCAGCGCTCCAGTATAAATAACCCTTCTCAATTCGCAAGGCATCCAGGGCCTTGTAGCCGGCAGGCTGAATACCGGATTCGCCGCCGGCATCCAACAAGGCATCCCACACCGTCACGGCGTCCTCAGGTTGAATGTAAAGCTCCCAACCAAGTTCCCCGACATAGCTGACCCGCTGGGCCCAGACGGTGATGTCTTCTATTTCAAGAGATTGAGCGGTCATGTAAGGAAAAGCAGTATTTGACAGATCGCTGCCGCACAACGATCCCAGTACCCGCCGGGACTCAGGGCCCCACAGCCCCAGACAACACAGGCTTTCGGTCTGATCTTCCATTTCAACCGATCCGTCATCCGGCAGGTGAAGTTGAATCCATCCGAAGTCGTTGGACACAAAGGACGTTCCGGAAATGATTCGGAATTCATCATCTTTCAGACGGGTGACGGTCACGTCGCTTTCAATCCCGCCTTTAGGATTAAGAAACTGGGTATAAGTAACCCTGCCGACCGGCTGGTCGAGATTGTTGGCCGCCAGTTTCTGAAGAAGATCCAGCGCACCGGGACCACACAGTCGAATCTTGCCGAAAGAGGTCATGTCAAAAAGCGCCACCCTCTCACGGGCCGCTTTAACTTCACTGCCCACCTGATCAAAATACGGCGGCCGTTCCCAGCCCCAGTCTTTCTGATCGGCACCGGCCTGGCGCCAGGTTTTGCCTGAATCAAAATAATTCACCCGTTCCCAGCCGTTTTTGAGCCCGAAGACGGCACCCAACTCCTTTAGCCGTTTATAAAGCGGACTGGTGCGCAGGGGACGTCCCCATTCGTTCTCGTCACTGGGATAACGCAGGTGGTAATAATACCGGATCACTTCGCGGCATTGTTCAACGCGGAAGGATTTGTCGGTCAGGTGTGGCCCAAAACGCCTGACATTCATCTCATGGGTATCAATGGAAGTCTCCCCTTCCAGGATCCACTCCGCCATCAGCATACCCACACCGCCCCCGCCGGCAATGCCGTTGTCGGATCCGCCGGCCGCGACATAAAATCCCTTCAAACCAGGAACCGGACCCATGGCATAATAGCCGTCGGGGGTAAACGCATCCGGGCCGTTAATAAGCTCAATGACCTCGGCTTCATTCAGGATGGGAATCCGCTGCATGGCACCTTCCATAATGCCTTCAAACAGCTCCCATTCACCGGGCAGCAACTCCTGGGTAAAATCCCACGGCACCCCATCGGTTGACCAGGGTTTGGGATTGGTTTCAAATCCGCCAATCAGGTAGGCGCCGACATCTTCCCGGCAATAAAACAATCGGTCCGGATCTCTGATCACCGGGGTTTTGGTCGGTAATTCATGACCGGCAATCGGTTTGGTGGTCAGGTACTGATTCATCATGGAAACGATGGGAATGTGGACGCCCACCATCTCACCGATTCGCGGCGCCCACTGACCGGCGGCATTGACGACACATTCAGTTTTGATGTTGCCATGGTCCGTGACCACTGCGGTGATTTCCCCCTCCGGGGAAAGCACAATATCGGTTACAAGCACCCGGGTATTGATTTCTACACCCATTTTCCTGGCCTGCCGCGCAAACTCATAGGTAATTCCGCTGGGGTCGATGTG
>JAFDDW010000486.1 GCA_019310665.1 Deltaproteobacteria bacterium | reverse complement strand
GGTTTCGCTTCGCTCAGTCTTTTTTAAAATGGACAGAATTCATTTATTCGACGTTCGATGTTGGACGTTCGATGTTCGATGTTCATTAGTTTCTTCTTCGATTTGACTGGACGCCTCGCGGCCGGCGGCGCTGAACCCTGAACCTTTGAACCTCTGAACCTTGAACCTTGAACCCTGAACCTCCTAGTGCCCTGAGGCTGCTGGATTTACCGGGAGCTCAAAGGAGAGCATGGTTCCTTTGCCCGGCTCGCTGTCGACCCATATCCGGCCGTGATGAAAATCGATAATGTTTTTGGTAATCGTTAATCCAATTCCGGTTCCGGCCGGACGGCCCAGGGTCGGGTTCTTGACCTGGAGAAAAGGCTCGAATATTTTGGCCTGATCTTCCGGTTTGATTCCGATGCCGTTGTCCTGGACCTCCACCCGCAATTGATCGTTTACAGCCCGCAGGCGAACGACAATCATTCCGCGGTCGGGGTTACAAAATTTTACCGCATTGGAGAGAAGATTAACCATTACCTGGATCAGCCGGTCGCGGTCACCGGACACCGCGGGCACATTTTCGGCAAGGTCCATGTCAATGGCGATGTTTTTATCATGCACCAGCTGCTGGGTGCTGATAACGGCATCTTTGACGACCTCTCTAAGATCCAGGGATGCAATCACCCATTCCAGGTTGGCCGACTGAATCTTTTCGTAATCCAGAATCTGGCTTACGAGGCGAATGAGTCTATCACTTTCTTTGATGATAATACCGGTAAAATTCTCAAGCCGCTCAGCGTCGATATTCGGATTGGTTAAGAGAATTTCGGCCAGGGAGCGCACAGCCGTGAGGGGGGTGCGCAGCTCATGGGTGACGGTTGATATGAAATCATCCTTGAGCCGGTCCAGTTCCTGCAATCGTAAATTGGCCTTTTTCAGTTCGGCCGTTGCTTTTTCCAGCTCACGGCTGTAGGCAATCACCTGTCGGGTTTCATCGAGGATGTTCAACACCTCTTCGATACCCAGGGGCTCTTCTTTGACAACCGAGGATACCATTATGCGGGCTGAAGCTGATCCCACAGCACCGGTCAGCAATTTTTCAGCGTGACTGACCAGATCGGCATCGGCGGTTGTATGATTATCCCAATTAATATTGTGTTTTTCGGCGTACCCGGACAGCTCCTCATCCGCTTTCGTTTTACCGAGAAATCGTGACAACAGTGATCGCAAATCCGGCAAATTGACCGTCCCCCGTCGGAAGAGTGAATCCCCGGTTTCGCCGGAATATTTGAAGACATCCACGAACAGGGCGGCCTGGGTATGCTCGATCGCCCGGGGCCGGCCGAAAACGGACACGGCGATATAAACACTCACATTGACCAGTATACTCCAGAAGGCCGCGTGGGAGACCGGGTTGAAATGCTGCAGTCCGAACAACTGATAGGGTTTCAGCAGTTGGATGCCGAAGGGTCCCGCTGTTAAAAAATCCTTATGAATCAGGCCGATCGGGACCAGTGACGGCAGGAAAATCGTATAGGTCAAGACCGCAAATCCGGTGATCAAACCGCTGATTGCACCCGAGCGGGTGCCGCCTTTCCAAAAAATTCCGCCGATCAAGGCCGGTGCAAATTGGGCCACTGCTGTAAACGACATCAGGCCGATGGAAACCAGGGCATAGAATCCGCCGAGGTAATGGAAATAGGCATAGCCCAGCAAAAGAACCAGGACGATGCTTCCCCGCCGAATGAGCAGCAGCAAACCGGTCAGTTCGCTGCTGCGGGAAATGGCCGGGATCGGTAGACGCAGCAACACCGGCATAACGAGATCATTGCAGATCATCGTGCTCAGGGCGATGGTTTCGACGATCACCATGCCGGTGGCAGCGGACATACCCCCGATATAAACGAATAAGGTCAGCAGTTGCTGCCTGCCGGTCATCGCCAACGTCAAGCCAAAATAATCGTTATCGACACTGCCGGGGGCGAACTGCAGCATGCCGGCGAAAGCAACCGGCAAGACAAAAATATTGATGGCCAGAAGATAGAGGGGAAAGAGCCAGATGGCTTTTTTTAGATGCTCCTCGTTGACGTTTTCGACCACGATCACCTGAAACTGACGGGGCAGCAGGAGAATGGCCATCATGGACAGAAAAATATGCATGCCCCAATCGATATAGGTGAAGCCGCCGGCGTTAATGGTTAAAAGTTCTTCGAAAAACGGATAGGACTGCTTGGATGAATCGATGGTCAACACGCTTTGAAGATCGGAAAAACGGTGGGCCTTTTCGAAAAGATCGGCAAAACCGTTATAAAGACCATAGGTTACGAAAAGTCCCACCGCCAGGAAGGCCACCAGCTTTATGATCGACTCAAAGGCAATGGCGGCCACCAGTCCCTCGTGCCGTTCGGCGGCATCCAGATGACGCGTGCCGAAAAAAATGGCAAAAACCGCCAGCATCAGGGCCACATAAAAGGCGGTATCGCCCAACACCGGAAAATCAGCGGAAATTGACGTAAAGGAAATTTCAGGGTACTGATTGATCAGAAAAAAGGTGGTCGATATGGCTTTGATTTGCACCGCAATATAGGGAATGACACCCACGACGGCAATGATGGTAACCACGCCGCCCAGGGTCGGGCTTTTGCCGTAGCGGGATGCAATAAAGTCGGCGATGGATGTAATGCGATGAACCTTGCTGATGCGAATAATTTTTCGCATGACCAGCCAGCCCAGCGAAACCATCAAGGTCGGTCCCAGGTAAATAGTAAGAAAGCTCAAACCGCTGCGGGACGCCAGGCCCACACTGCCGTAAAAGGTCCAGGCCGTGCAGTACACCGCCAGAGAAAGGGCATAGATATAAGGATTGCTGATGATGCTCCGGCCGGCATCGGCCCGTTTATCGCCATAATAGGCAATCACAAAAAGAAGACCGACATAGCCGAAGGAAAAAAATAAAATGTTTCCGGTTATTAACAATTATCGACCTCCCGTGTCACCGGAGTCATCTGCCCGTTCCCGCGAATGGAACAACGTCGCCAGGGCCGTGAGACCGATAATCAGGCACCAGATAATGAAAATGTATACATACAACAGCGGTAAGCCGAATATCAGGATTTCGAGGTTAAACAGAGAAATGATCGGAAAGTTTAACAGGAGGCAGCCGAGCAGAAATAAGGCGACC
>JAFDDW010000485.1 GCA_019310665.1 Deltaproteobacteria bacterium | reverse complement strand
ATGCCCGGCTAAAAAGCGCAAAGATGGAAAACAGACAAATGCTCGAGGTATTTTTAGTTTGCCTGGTTTATGCCTTAATCCACCCGCGCTTCAAGGACTATGCCTATATTTTGCTTATCGTGCCCGCCTATTATATTATAATGAGCAACCGCTTCACGAAGGCCAATCCGTTCGTTTTTTTTCTCGCTATTCTCGTTTATCCGCCGTTTATAATTCCCGGCACCGAGATCATTTTCATGTTTTTCTGGAAATATTATCCTCTTATAGTTGCCTATGTCATCTGGGGAATGTATCTATATGAAATATTTTCCTCCGGAAAAACGCCGCTCCCCGGCACCGCTCCCCAGCGATAAAGGAAGTGCAGAAAGAGGTTCAACGTCGCATACACGAACTGGCCCCGGGCGGCGTTGGTCCACGGGCGGTACCCCATCACCGCCGACAACGGAGGCTCCGGCAGCGGGAGCCACTGACAAGGTGTTGAAGGCAAACGGACAAATAGGCGGCTTCCGATTTAAAGAGGAGCCGGAAGCATATTTATAAAAACTTGCACTAATCCTTGAAATCCTCTAATCTTCAGGCCTAGTTGAATCGTTTATCTGTATCTTAGGCCTACTGGTTAAATATCTTGAACTTGAACCAGCTTAAAATCTTTTATTTGGCAATTAAACAAGGAAGCTTGAGCGCTGCGGCTGATGAGTTGAATATAACCCAGCCGGCGGTTACAAAAGGTATCCAGCGTCTTCAGGAGTATTATGAAGTCAAGTTTGTCGAACGGTTTGGCAGGAAACTTGAGCTCACGTTCGCCGGCAAGGGCCTTTATGAAATTTCAGAAAAGATTTTTGAATTAGAGGGTTTGGCGGAGGATTACCTCCGTGATTTTCAACAACACAAAAGAGGACATATCCGGATTGTTTCCAGCGAAACTTTCGGAACGCACTACCTGCCATTTATTGTCAATCGTTACAGCCTGGCAAATCCTCAAATACGACTTACAGTGAAGATCCTGCCCAACGAAGATGTCGTAAAAAGAACGGTCGCCCACCTTACCGATCTGGGATTCCTTTCTTATCCCTTTGAACATAAAAACCTGTTTCTGAAAGAACTCCTGGAGGAAAGACTTGTGATTATCTTTTCGCCCGAGCACCATTTTTCGCAAAAAGACAAGATTGAACCCTACGATTTAGAAGGTCAGTCCATCATTATGCACGAAAAAGGGGCCGCTCCGCAGATGATTATCGACGAGTTGGTCAGAAAGAATAATGTTTCCATCTTTAAATATCTCGAATTTTCTAACAATGAGGCCATCAAACGAGCGGTAGAATCAGGAGTCGGCATTGCCATAATATCTGAGAAGGTTGCCAGTGAAGAGATTAAATCAGGCAAACTGAAAGCCATTCAATTTTCTGATGCCCCAATTAGACGAAAATTCTACATGGTCTACAATACGGACAAGTTTATTTCCGCCTCCCTTCAGAGCCTGATCGATTCCACTTTCCGGTGGGCAGCCAGATTTTTGCAAGTTTCCTTCTGAGAAGAATCAAATACATAACATTTTGTTATTTGTCCTGCGACAATTATTAATTTGATTCCGCTAAAAAGGTTCTATAACAGTCCCGATTTAGTTGAATTGTTTCTGAGTATATACCGGTTGTCATAAATATGTTCCGTTTGAACCGAGTTTCTAACAACCAAAGATGCATCTGTGTAACGGTTGAAAATTATTATAGTTTATGACAACCGCTATAGAGCGTTTGGTTCAAGCCATAGACGTTATTGATAATCCAAACAAGCCGGGTTGAACCACTGATATCGGAACGTTATTCTGACAAACGCTCTAATTCACTGGCCAGGAAAAAATGAAGATTGATTTCAAAAAAGATTTTTCTTCTTTTCATGAGGGTGCCAGGCGCATGGAAACCGCCATGAATGGGACTCCGGACCGTGTTCCCGTGTGTGCCCAGATGCATGAGTTTGTGATGAAAGAGTTAGGTGTCAACGCCGAAGAATTCTATACCACACCGAAACTTTTGCCCGGCGGCACCCTTGAAATCATGGAAAAGTATGGCATTGATGTTCCGTTTCTTGATTATGACGTTTACAACATCGAAGCAGAGGCCCTTGGGCAGGCCATAAAATACAGTGACCGTGATATGCCGGACGTTGACCGCTCCAGGCCGCTGGTTAGAGATCGCAGTGATTTGGTAAAAATAAAAACCCCTGATTTCGATTCAAAAGGACGTTTTTCCAATGTCATTGAAATGCAGTCTATATTTCGTAAACTTACCGGCACGGCACCGGCCTTAAGTTTTTGTGCGCCTTTCAGTTTGGCGGCCAACATCAGGGGAATTGAACCACTTATCATGGACATTGATAGTGATCCTGATTTTGCACGCAGCCTGTTTGATCGCCTGACTGAAGATGTGTTGGCACCCTGGATTCACTATCAGAAGAAGCAATTCCCAAATACCAAAGGTATCGTTGGAAATGATGCCGTAGGCTCCCTTCCTATTGTCAACCCGCATATTTTAAAAGAGTGGATTGTTCCTTATGTATTGCGCCTTCGGGAGTTGTGTGGTCCTGAAGTCTATCTACCCAATTGGGTAGGGGAAAAGTATCTTAAAAATCCTGAGGAAATGTTCGGTCTTAAACTTAAAGTTTGTCCGGGGTTTCTGGAAGGTCAGGATCCGGATGTGGCAGAGATCGGACCCGATGTTTATAAGAGGTACGCCGAGAAACAGGGTGTGCCCCTCGTTTTAGGAATCGGGGCCAGCTTTATGGACTTGAGTACACCTGAACAGGTTGCTGATCGTGTAAAACATTACGTTGAAGTCGGCGGGAAAAACGGACGATTTGCCCTGTATTTTTGCAACCTGAGTGCTCAAACGCCACCTGCGAACGTTAGGGCCGCTATCGAGGCAATTCATTCCCATGGTACTTATACCTAAACTGATCGGTTCCAGGTTTAGGGTTCAAAGGTTACAACCGATGGACCCTGCTCACCATATTGATCAAGCTCCGGGATACCCGACATACCACATTGGGTGACACGGCTTGATAAACACGATGAAGACAGAATCCCTTTGATATGAGCTGTTTGGGGATTTTTCAACCCGGAACGTTGAACCCTGAACCGCTCAACCTAGGTTTGAATCAAATGATTAACATC
>JAFDDW010000484.1 GCA_019310665.1 Deltaproteobacteria bacterium | reverse complement strand
AGATGGTGCAGCGGGATATCATCATCCAACTGCGGATCCGGCGGACCGGATATCACCTCAACTCTGTGTCCGAGATCTTTGAGCGCACGGCTTAAATTTTTCAGATAAACTCCCTGGCCGCCGCAATGCGGATTGCTGCGGTAACTTAACAGGCAGATATTCAATGGCGAGCGAGCTTTCATAGGAGCCTTCAATTACAAGGTCTCTATTGGCTTCGTCAATAACTTTTATTAGATGCTCATGCGGTGTTTAGTTTGGTGCTTGTCATTTTCTCAATTTAAGGACTCAATTGGATTTAGAGATACCATACGACATATTAAATTTATGTTGTTGGCCAATGCACTATTTGCGGATTGACAGAATGTCGCTATCATGAGATTTGGAAGTATGGCCTTTAATCTTCCAAAAGAAGTAACCTTGATCGAGGTCGGACCCCGTGATGGCTTCCAGTTCGAGAAAAAAATTATCCCCACGGAATTGAAGGTCGAGATTATCAGCCGCCTGGTGGACGCCGGCCTGAAGCATATCCAAGTTGCCTCCTTTGTAAATCCGGCTCGCCTGCCGCAGATGGCGGATGCGGAAGATGTTGTTGGCCGGTTGCCCGAATCCCCGGGGGGCATTTTCAGCGGACTTGCTTTGAACACTAAAGGTGTTCTTCGGGCGCATCGGGCAGGGTTGAAGCATCTGGAAATCTCCATTTCCGCCAGCGATACCCACAGCCGTAAAAATGCCGGACTGAGCTTTGATCAGGCAGTTATCCAGATGAAAGAGATGATTCGGTTGGCCCGGGAAAAAAGCATGGGGGTGCGCGCCGGGATTCAGTGTGCTTTTGGTTGTGTTTATGAAGGTGCCGTCAGTCGGGAGCGGATTCTCCAACTCGTTTGCTATTATTCATCCAAGGGAGTGGATGCGATTGCCCTATCGGACACCACCGGGATGGCAAATCCGTTGTCCGTAAAACAAATGCTGCAAACCCTGATACCGGAGTGCCGGGGTATTCCGGTGGTCCTTCACCTTCACGACACCCGTGGGTTGGGCCTGGCCAATGTGATGGCGGCCCTGGAATGCGGTGTAACTCAATTTGATACGGCTATGGCCGGTATGGGAGGCTGCCCCTTCGTCCGGGGAGCCGCCGGGAATATAGCCACCGAGGACACCGTCAATTTGATGAATTTATTGGGAATTATCACCGGTATTGATATTGTCGGTGTGAGTAAGTGTTCCGAACGACTTGAAAAATTTTTGGCCAACAAGTTTCCCGGCAAGATGCACCGCCTGGTACTGCAGGAAGATTTGCGACTTTAGCCACTTCATAAAGTCTTACCTTTCATCTTTTGATTCCGCCTGTTATGGCAAAAATCCTCTCATTTCCCTAAAGTCTATCCGTGATTTGTCGATATAAATCTTAGAAATGGTTTTACCGCCAAGCTGAAAAGGTATTTTCCGGAATTTACACCATGAATGATCAACAAATGGAGACAATTCTCTTCGTGGACGATGAAGAGAGTATTTTGAACGTTGCCAGCGAATTTTTTAAGCGCCAAGGCTATCAGACCTTCACCGCGAGTAATGGTGTCGAAGCGCTGGAAATTCTTAAAAATGAAAATGTGGACTGTTGTTTCACCGATATCAATATGCCCGAAATGAATGGCCTTGATCTCGCTGAGAACATCAAATTGCTGGATAATACGATGCCGGTAATCGTCATGACCGGTTATCCCTCGCTGGAAAACACTATCCAGACAATTAAAAACGGCGTTGTTGATTTTCTAATCAAACCGGTCAACCTCAAGCAGATGGAGCTTTGCATGCGGCGTGTGCTGCGACAGCGGGCGCTATTTGTAGAAAATGTTCTGTTAAAAGAGGAGGTCAAAAGCAAGGAGCGCCTTGAGAAGCTAAACCAGGAGTTGATTTATAAAGTGGAGGAATTGCACATCCTGAATAAAATCATGAGCAGTTTTACCTCCATTGTCTCCACCACCGATGTCTTTAAACGCGCTGTGGATGTGGCCCTTGAGATCACTCACGCCGATTCTGCCATGTTCTATGTGATTAACGATTCGGTCAATCAGCCCTTTGAAGTGGCTTCGGCCAGAGCAAAAACAGTTCCGGGGAATCAGATCTCAGCCCCGGATTCTCACCGTGCTAAAAATGGTGCCGACCTCCGGGGACCTGTCGGCAACCCGTTATCTCTTGACGGCCTGATTATGGAGGCTGTTTCCGATGAAATTCCGCTGCTGGTTTCAAACAATAATGGTGCCCGTGGACTGCCTCCGGAATTGCGGTCTGCGATGGTGGTACCGCTGAAAATTCGAGAAAAGGTATTTGGCGTTTTAACGGCAACCCTGGGTCAAGAAGGCATCCGTTTTACCGAAA
Organism: Deltaproteobacteria bacterium; assembly: GCA_019310665.1. Lineage (GTDB taxonomy): Bacteria > Desulfobacterota > Desulfobacteria > Desulfobacterales > JAFDCJ01 > JAFDCJ01. The sequence continues at coordinate 794 of JAFDDW010000484.1, read as the reverse complement.
AAGAACTGTTTTACCTATCTTTTATGGCCAAAAGTGCGGCCCATTCGATTGAGAATCTGGCGTTGTACGAAAATATTTACGAAAATTTATTTGCAACCCTATACGCCTTTGTCAATGCGGTTGAAGCCCGGGATCTTTATACCCGTGAGCATTCGAGTCGGGTGACGGGTATATCGATGATTATCGGTAAACAACTGGGGTGCACCGTCGAAGAACTGGATATTCTGAATTTTGCCGGCCACTTGCATGACATCGGCAAAATCGGAATTAGAGACGATATTTTATTGAAACCCGGCCGGCTCACCGACGAGGAATTCGAAAAAATAAAAGAGCATCCGACGATCGGCGCCAACATATTAGAGCAATTGGGATTCTGGGAAAAAGAGCGGCAGATTATTCGCTGCCATCATGAGCGTTATGACGGCACCGGATACCCGGATGGTTTGAAAAAGGAGCAAATTCCTTTTTTGGCACGTATTATGTCGGTAGCCGACGTTTACGATGCCATGGCTTCGGATCGCGCCTACCGCAAACGAATGGAAGAAGAGGTCATTCTAAAGATTATATATGAAGGGGTCGGCACCCAGTTTGACCCGGATGTGGTGGCGGCATTTAAAGAAGTTTATAACCAGGGAACCATTGTACATTATATGGAAACCGGTCAGATAAAAGACGCTGATGGGAATCATGCTGTCCAACATCGAACAGACGGAACATCGAACATCGAACGTCCAACGTCGATCGAATAATGATGTCGCTTCGCTCCGCAATTTAATTTCATTTTTTTTCAGTAA
>JAFDDW010000483.1 GCA_019310665.1 Deltaproteobacteria bacterium | reverse complement strand
CTTTGCAAAATCTTGAATATTTCTTCTTTCGGCAACCCCTTTGGCGGTATTTTCATAAGTGATTTCTCCTTTTATTATATGCCGGTGAATTTCTTATTTCACCGCCCGCTGTGCTCGAGACGCCGAGGACGCAGAGTAGATTTTCCTTTTTACTTTCTGCTGAGAGGGCAGAAAGTGAAAAACACCAGCCCTTCGGGCAAAAAACAAATTTCTCTGCGCGCTTTGCGCCTCTGCGGTGAATATAAATCTAAAATTGCAACGGATTTTTTCTAAACAATCATTCAGCTAAATCTGGATGCCAAGCTTCTCCAGGGTGTCAACCGTCGGAATACCGTTGCTGTCGTAGCCCCTCAGTTTATAGTACTTATCAAGCATCTTTTCCAGGGGTACCGTTCTCTTGTAAAGATCTCCTTCTCTGACTTCATTCAATAAGCGATCCGGCAGGGTATCATCCTTGCGGGAAATCCCTTCCCGGCAGTTCATGTGCCGCTCCAAAACATGGATGCGGTCACCGGCTAGGAGAAATTCGCCGGCCGACATTGGGATTCCGGAAACGGCTTCAAAAAGGTCGGAGTAGATGCTGAAATCCACCAGTTTGGTTGCTATCTTTGGAAGATACTGCATCATTAAAGCCAGAACCGGGTCCGGGGTGTACTTGATAAGCGGTGGTTGCATGGTATAGGCATATGAGGTGAACTGGCAGGTATGCAGCGAATTCACACCGCAGAAGGCACTTTCAAAAAGCCTGGTGAATTCTGCTTTGGCATAGGTCTTAAAGGGATCAAGATATTTAAAAAATATTTCCAACGCGATTAAATAGGCTGAAAGGTGACAGGCGCCGCGATTGGCCACCGCATAGGCCAGTCCCTGACCCCAGGAACCGCGCGGATCATAAGCCGCCATTTCAAGACCTTTAATATTGATCGCAAATTCTTTACCGCCGTATTTTTCAGACAACCAGCGGGTGCCGTTGGCAAATTCATCGCCCTGATCACTGCGTTGGGCAATACTTAACAGCGTGTCGGCAATACCCTCAGGCGAGCCGAATTTAAGATCGGTCTCGATCAGCCCTTTTCCGCCTGCTTCCATGACCCATGAAAGGGTGACACCGGTGGAAATAGTATCCATTCCCATCCGGCCGCAGATATCGTTGAACTCAGTGATCCGGTCGGTATCGAAAATTCCCAGATTCGGCCCCAGAAGATTAACGGATTCGTATTCCGGCAAGTGGTGCTCACTGCCGTCCGGGTAGGTCCCCTTATGCCCGCAAAGAATGGTGCAGGGCTTGCAGGTGTCAAAACTGGTGTTGTATTTTTTTTGCATCGTTTGACCCGAAATGTCTTCAGTCCTTTTGTCGCTGCCGCGGCGAAAATTGTTTACCGGTATCAGCCCGGCTTCGTTGCAGGGCCGGGTGTTGGAATTAGTGCCGTAGTTGCGATAAAGATCCCCGGTGTGCTTATTGGCTTTGATGTATTGGGTTGCTTTTTTGCATACGCCCTTGAATTTATCCGGATCATGCGGCAGGATCCTGTATGTTCCCCCGCGGGCAACAATGGCCTTCAGGTTCTTAGCGCCCATGACAGCGCCCATTCCAGCGCGACCGAGAAATCGATGCCCGCTGGCGATATTGGCGTACCGCACCCGGTTTTCACCCGCCGGGCCGATGGCCAGCACACCGTCTTTTTTGTCGCTGCTCAACGCTTCCTGGGTTTCAAGAGTATCCTTGCCCCACAGGTGGGCGGCATCCTGGAATTTTACGCCGTTGCTGTCAATTTCAAGATAAATCGGCTTTTCGGATTTACCGGTAATCAGCAATCCGTCATATCCGGCCGTTTTATAAGCCATACCGAATGGCCCCCCGCAGGACGAGGTCAGCATGATTCCGGTTAACGGCGATTTGGTCAGGGCGGCAAAACGACCGGAGCAGGGCGCACCGGTTCCCATCAAGACACCCATCATAAAGACCAGATAATTGGCCTCGCCCAGCGGGTCAATGCCCGGCGCAAGCCTTTCGAAAACAAGCTTCAATCCCAGGCCCTTGCCGCCCAGATACAGCTTGCGGTCATTGTCTGTGACTTGAAGTTCCTTGACCTGTTCTGATTTGAGATCAATCTCCAGGATGCGATTGCTGGTCCCAACTATTTTTTTTATTTCAATTTCCATTATTTACCCCGGGTGTAATATGTTAGCTATTCTTTTTGACAATGAATCGAACAATTCCCAGTAAGATAAAAACCCCCACCGACAGTGCGGCAAATGTCAGCCAGGTTATATAATTTCCGCCTTTGAGCAGTTGGTAGGGGTTCCAGCTGGCTTCAGCAACATTGCGACCCAGTTTGTCACGGAATTTTGCCCGAGCTCCGGGCCCTTGTCAATATTCTCGCCAGTCCCTCGGGTTTAAGATCAAACTCGTGATTGCCGAGGCAAACCGCGTCATAGCCCATCATACTTAGCAGACGAAGCTCAAAGGCCTGTTCCCGGCTGAGCATGTGAAAAAGAGAACCCATTAAAAAATCACCAGCGTCCACTACCAGCACGGGATTGGAGCGGTCTTGCTTCACCTTTTTGATTACCGTTGCAATGCGGGCCCAGCCGCCAATGGTCCGGTCATCACCGGCAACAGAAGGGGTATAGGCAATATTCGACGGGGAACCTAAAAAATGAGAATGCATGTCATTGGAGTGGATGATGGTTATGGCTTTTTCGGCGGTCAGGGCCTGAGGTGCAAAGGTGAACGTGAACCAAAAAATAATAATGATTTGCAACCGCTTCATAGGGAAACCTCCCGTTCCAAATTCTAAATATTTGAGGGGCGGGGAGTTTTTCAAACTTCGCCCTGTCCGCCCGGGGAACAGCCCGTGCGAGCCGTAACAAAAGAGTACCGAGCCCTGTACACGCCCTCATAAACGATAAGTTGTTTTATAAACATTCACAGGTTATATTTTTTTTTCAGTAAACCTCCCACAGTCTCTCGGCGTAAAATAACTCAATTTGGGCCTATTTCGGATACCCGGTAATCTCTCTTATACGCTCATATAAGGGTTTCAGGCGCTTATACATCTTTTTGTAAACATCGTGGTAAAGCGCATTGTACAAGCTATGGTTCCGCCGATCCGGCTCGTAGACTTGGCCGACGTGGGTCATTTCCCTTACCGCCGTTTTAAAATCCGGATGCAGC
>JAFDDW010000482.1 GCA_019310665.1 Deltaproteobacteria bacterium | reverse complement strand
CCATACTCTGGTCTCCCCCGCCTTTTCTTTATTTTTTGCGCTTTGCCCTTTGCCCTCTGCCCTTTGCCCCATGCCCTTTGCTCCCTGCCCCATGCCCTTTGCTCTCTGCCCTCTGCTCTCTGCGCTTTGCGCTATCGCCCCCAGCTCAGAAAGAAGGTTAAACCCGTCCTTGATGTTTTTTACATCCGGCCGATCGATAAAGGGAAAGTCCGATACATCCCCGAGATTCAGTGAAATCATCCGCAAAATGACTTCGGCCAGATTGGCCCGCAGAATTTCAGGTGGCGTGAATTGGGGACGCGCTTGATAATCATCTTCCGAATAGAGCCGCAGGCAAACGCCGCTTTGCACCCGGCCGCAGCGGCCTTTGCGCTGATCGCAACTGCTCCTGGAAACCGGGACCACCGGCAACGAGGTTGTCCGGGTAGTGGGGGAATATCGGGAAATTCGCGCCAGACCCGAATCAACCACATATTTGATCCCCGGTATCGTGATCGATGTTTCGGCGACATTGGTGGCAACAATGATCTTGCGGCGGGAAAGCCGCGCAAACACCCGGGACTGTTCCGCGGCGGTCAGCCGGGCAAACAGCGGCATCACCCGGGTTTCCGGCGGTGTCTGGGCCTCAAGCAATTCACAGGTTTCGCGAATGTCCTGCTCGGTAGGCATAAACACCAGTATGTCACCGGCCCGGCTTTGATTCAAAACCCGCTTTACAACCTGTACCGCCAGCTCCACATGGGTCAACTCGCCATTTTGCGACGGATCTGTTGCGGTTGCGATATATTGAACCTCGACCGGATACATGCGGCCCGAGACCTCGATGATCGGCGCATTCCTAAAGGCTTTGGAAAACTTCTCGGTATCAATTGTGGCCGATGTAATGATCAGTTTTAAATCATCTCTTTTGCTTACCAGGGTTTGCAGGATTCCCAGAATAAAGTCAATATTCAGGCTGCGTTCATGGGCCTCATCGACAATGATCGTATCATAGGCGCTCAGGTACCTATCGCCCTGGGTCTCGGCCAGCAGGATGCCGTCGGTCATGAGTTTTATGTAGGTATCTTTGTCGGTGCGATCCTTGAAACGAATTTTGTAACCAACGGCCTGCCCGGGTTCCTGCCCCAATTCCTCGGCGATCCGGCGGGAAACCGTCGTAGCGGCAATTCTCCTGGGCTGGGTGCACCCGATGAGGCCGTCGACCCCCCGACCGGCGGCCAGACAATATTTAGGCAACTGGGTGGTCTTACCCGAACCGGTCTCACCGGATACCACAATCACCGGATGCCGCGCGATGGCCTCGATGATCTCATCTTTTTTGGCAAAAATCGGCAGTTCCTCGTTAAACCGCAACTGGGGAAGATGGGCCTTGCGGCGGTCTCTTTTTTTGACGGATGCCTGCAGACGCTTTTCCAGAGCGTCAAGTCTTTTCATACTTTTTTGATCCGGCATGGCCCTGCCCTTGCGGCCGGACAGTCGCTGGATTTCACGGCGGGCCTCCAGCCGATCAACCGCCAGCACTGCGGGCAATAAGGCTTCAATCTTTTTTATTTTGTTTCGATAAGTGGTCAATTTTATAGACGCCGACATATTTGTTTTATCGCGGCTGGAAGCCGCTCCCACATATCACCATTGAACTGTGGGAACGGCTTCCAGCCGCGATTGAAATTGATCTACCTGATGTGGTTTAGGCGATGAAATTATTTGCAAGTTGAAAATTAAACAATTATAGCTTAGTAATAATCCATTTATGTGCCTAAAATCAAGAGACCATCATGCAGCTCAGTCACAGCCTCTGACCAGTCAACTATTTAACTATTCAACTTAATCAACCAATCAACTAATTTGGAGTGAGCCATGAAATTTGTTGTTATCGGCGGAGACGCCGCCGGCATGAGCGCTGCCAGCCGTGCCAAAAGAAATCAGCCTGATTTGGAAATAACGGTTCTGGAAAAAACCATGGACGTATCTTACAGCGCCTGAGGCATACCTTACAATCTGGCGGAGCCAGAGAGGGATATCGAGGATTTGGTTGTACGTCATGCCCAGGTATTTCGCGACAAACAGGGCATTAATCTCTTGACCGGCCATTTCGTCGAAGAAACCAGTCCGGACAAACAAACCGTCGCCGGCATCACCGCCGACGGAAAGGGTTTTGAATTTCCCTATGACCGGCTGATGATCGCAACCGGCAGTTCGGCCATCACCCCGGAACTTCCCGGGTTTGATTTGCCGGGCGTATTTACCCTAAAAAATCTTGATGACGGCCGGAAAATAAAAAACTTTCTAAAAAAGAACAACATAAAAAAGGCGGTCATCATCGGCATGGGCTATATCGCCCTTGAAATGTGTGAATCATTGGTTGATTTAAATATTGCCGTGGAGATGGTCAAACCCAATCCGGTATTTCTGCCGTGGTTGGAGCCATCCATGGCCGGGATTATCAAGGACGGGCTGGAATCCAAAGGGGTCGGGGTTTATGCCGGCCGTGCCGTCGATCGCATCCAAACCACCTCCGAAGGGCTGCAAATAATTGGCCCGGATTTAAATCTCACCGCAGACATTGTGCTGGTAGGAATCGGCGTCACACCCTGCAGCCAGGTAGCGGAAAGTGCCGGCCTCGAGCTGAGTGTCGCAAAATCCATTGCGGTGGATCGCAACCTGAGAACATCCAATGGTAACATCTATGCCGCCGGTGACTGTGCCGATGCCTATCATGTGGTAACCGGGGGCAAAACGTGGCTACCGCTGGCGTTGCGGGCCAACCGTGCCGGCTGGGCGGTGGCGGACAATGTCTGCGATAAAGATGTCACCCTTGACGGCGTGGCGGGAACGAGTGTGTTTCGGGTGTTTGATTTTGAGGTCGCTCGGACCGGCCTGAATCTGGCAGAAGCCGGGCAGGCCGGTTTTGAGCCGGTGGAAAATATGATTCAATCACGCTCCAAAGCCCATGCGCATCCCGGCAGCACCACCATATATGTCAACATGATCGGGGATAAAAAATCGGGCCGCCTGCTGGGCGTGCAAATGGTCGGAACCGAAGGCGTCGCCCATCGTATCAACGGTCCGGCCGTGGCACTTCATGCCCGCATGACGGTCGACCAATACTGTCAGACCGATCTGGCCTATGCCCCGCCCTTCGGGCCGACATGGGACCCGACGTTGACGGCGGCCAACCAGTTA
>JAFDDW010000481.1 GCA_019310665.1 Deltaproteobacteria bacterium | reverse complement strand
CATGAAAAGTTTGATAATGGATTGCTCCGTCTGCAGACCGATAATAATCAGCAAAACGCTGGGCGGCATCACCGTACCCAGGGTCCCGCCCGTAACAACCGTCCCGCTGCTTAACCGCGTATCATAGTTATACTTTTTCATTTGCGGTAAAGCGATGGCGGCCATTGTGGCGGCTGTGGCAGTATTGGATCCGCAAATGGCGGCAAAAAATTCGTCCGCGGCAATGGTGGCAATAGCCAGGCCGCCCCGCCAGTGGCCGACCCATTTATAGGCGGTATTGTACAGCTTTTCGGCAATACCGGAATTAAAGGCGAGATATCCCATCAGGATAAAAAGAGGTATTACCGTCAGACCATATTTTGAAAATGTGCCCCAGATATCGGTACCGACCATGGCAAATGCCGCTTTAAAAGTAACCACGTAGGCAAAGCCGGAGAAACCCACAATCGCCATGGCGAAGCCGACCGGCATTCCCAGGAAAAACAAAACAAGAAGCAGGATAATAATTCCGAGGATGCCGACAAGTTCCGGGCTCATTGACTGCTCCCCTGATCCCCAGTTATGGATTTAAGAATGTCCACAAAAAAAGTAAACGCCAGGATCAAACATCCCAGGGCCACCGCATATGTGAAGGGATAATAAACGATCTGCAACGTCTCGGTGACTTCTCCTGTTTCCCAGAGCGTCGTCGCATATTTAGACACCTGCCAGGCTACAATGACAAAGAACCCAATGCAAATAAGATGATTAACGGCATGCAGAATTCTCTGGGTTTTTTCTGAAAATCGCAGGACGACAATATCGACGGCGATGTGACCACGTTTGATCTGGGTATAACCCAAAGCAAAGGCGGTCACGACAGCACCGAAGTATCCCATCAGTTCAAAGGTACCGCGAATCGGAAGCCCGAATAAACGGCTAACGATATTGGCACCGGTCATCGCAATCATGGCTATTAAAAACAGGCCCGCTATCCAGAGAAGAATCTGATTTAAAGCGTTGCTTATTTTTTCAAGAACTACCATGCCGTCATCCGAAGATTATTGGTTTTTCTTCATAAAGGCCTTAATATCGGCCACGATGGCATCTGCCGGATAGCCCTTCTTTTTGGTTGCTGCTATCCAATCAGTCGTAATGGGATCAAGCAGTTTATCCCATTTTGCTTTTTCTGCCTTCGACAGGGTAATGACTTCCACGCCCTGGGTTTTCTTTGACCATGCCATGGATTCAACAATATGATTATCCATGTAAGTGCCGGTCCACTCCGAGTGCTCTCTGGCCATATCGTCCATAACCTTCTGCACGTCTTTGGGCAAAGAATTCCATTTATCCAAATTCATGACAACCGAAAATGGATAGATGACGGCATCGGTCATGGTTACATATTTGCAGATTTCGGCAAACTTAAAATCCTTCATGCCTTCAAGGGACGAAAACAGGCCCTTGACGACACCCTTTTGAAGGGCTTCCGGGGTTGCGGACATTGGCATCCCGATCTGGTTGGCTCCCCAGGCTTTTAAGGTTTTAGCTGCTCCGCCGGAGGCACGCAAATCCAACCCTTTGAGATCTGTCAGGGATCTCACCGGTACTTTGGACATGATGTTGGAGGGTCCGGATGTGTACATACACAGAACCTTCACTTTCGAAAATGATTTGGGTTTATACTTCAAATATAGATCCAGGAGTGTAAGGCTGGCAACCCGCGCATTGGGAAATCCAAAGGGCAGACTGGTGGCGTTGGTTACCACAAAGCGGCCCGGTTGATAGGCCATAACAAGGGTGCCTATGTCCGCGGTGCCGGCAATAACGCCATCCATCATATTTTTGGCCCCCAGCAATGTGCCCCCGTGAAAAGCGTCGATCTTGACCTTGCCGCCGGTGCGCTTTTCAACTTCCGCGATCCATCTTTCAAGTTGAACCCCGACAAAGGTCTTGGCAGGCGCAAACTGAGCGTAGCTTAATTTGATCGTTTCCGCTAGGGCAGAAACCGGTGTAAAAAAGCTGAAAACCATAGACAATGCAAAGATGGATAGAACAATAACTCGTAATTGCTTCTTCATTTTCAAGCCCTCCTTTTTGGGTTTGGGTTATGATGACAATTCGAAAATGACCTTTTATCGCAGATCACCAACAGCTGACACCGTTGATTATCTATTCCTCTATGATACAAGCATCCGGATCTTCTTTTCCCACCTCCTGGCCGCAGAGATCAAGGCCTTTTTTCTCTCGGATCGCCGCCAGAATCTTTTCCGGGGTTATGGGCAGATCTTTGATTCGCACCCCAACGGCATCGTAAATGGCGTTGGCGACGGCCGGAGCCGTAGGAACGCACCCGGGTTCTCCGATTCCCTTGGCGCCATAAGGCCCGGCCTCGTCATAGGTCTCCAGGACAGGCGCCTCGATGGGAAAAACATCTTTGGCAGTTAAAATTTTGTAATCCCTGAAGTTGGGATTCATGTTCTCACCCTTTTCAAGAATTACCTGCTCTGACAGGGCATAACCAATGCCCATCATCACCCCTCCATAGACCTGCCCTTCCAGAAGCAAGGGGTTGATGGCTTTACCCACATCGTGGGTGGCCACATATTTGAGTATTTTAACCTTGCCGGTCTCCTCATCCACTTTTACCCTGACACCATGGGTGCCAAAGGTATAGGTCATGGACATGTTGCCTTTAAAATCTTTGCCCATATTCTCGTTGGCCGGATCATAGAAATATTCAGCCATCAACATCTGTCCCCCGTGACTGAAATGCGCTTTCCTCAGGAGTTTGCCGATTTCGATGCGTTTTTGTGGGTCATCTTTGTCAACCACACATCGATCGGCCAGGATCAGTCTTTCCAGCGGTGCTTCAAGCTGCTTGGCTCCCAGTTCAAGGACGCGGGCTTTGAGTTTTTTGGCGGCGCCGAGTGCGGCATTGCCGGCGATAAATGTCGTTCGGCTGGCATGGGCGCCCACGTCCCAGGGGCAGATATCGGTGTCGGAGTGAATGACGTGAATGTCTTCCACCCGCAACCCGAGTGCTTCGGCCGCAATTTGGGCCATAACGGTATCCGAGCCCTGTCCCATGTCGGTGGCGCCGGTAAAAAGGTCAACCTTAGCGAAATCGTCCATTTTGATGATGGTTCCGCATCCGTCGGATTTGTAAACCCTGGCACCGCCCCCCACGTGGATCAGAGAAGCCAGTCCGAC
>JAFDDW010000480.1 GCA_019310665.1 Deltaproteobacteria bacterium | reverse complement strand
TCCACCTGCAAATGGGCCTGGCGTCAGGCGAAACTATGGCCCCAGCAGAACCATCTCTTGATTGGCATATTCTGGCTGTTTGGATTGGTGATTTTTCTGAACCTCTCGATGGCGGCCCTCATTATTCCCCAACTGATGAAGTCACTTTTTGGAGTCGAATCTATCTTCACCTTGAGCGGGATTCGGATGATCCTCAATTCAACGTTTTGGATCGCCATGCTGGGCATGACCTATTTGTTTTTGGACCCTTTTATAAAAACAGTCTACGTCCTGAGATGCTTTTACGGGTCAGCCCTGAGCTCCGGAGAAGATCTCAAAACGGAGCTGAGGCGGATCCTGAGCAAGGGGAAAACTATCCTAACAGGGCTATTGATTGTCGTTTTGTTTACAGCTCCTCTCACATCCTATGCCGAGAGTCCTGCGCCTGTCTCGCCTGACGAACTGGATCAATCCATCGAAGAAATCATGAATCGCCCGGAGTTTTCCTGGCGCATGCCCCGGGAAACCGCCGAAAAGAAAGATCCGGAAACCCGAGGCCCGCTTGAGGCCGGCATCATATGGATGCTGGAATTGATAGAAAAAGGTTTTAAAACCCTAGGTAAATGGATTAGAAACTTTTTCGAATGGCTGGAAAGTCTGCTGCCGGAAAGGCCAAGCAAACCGGTTTCCGCCAACGGCAACTGGATAACGCCGGTGCGGGTTGTATTGATAGTGCTGCTTTTCTTGCTTTTGGCAATTATGGCCTTCGTTTTTTTTCGGATCTGGCAACGGCGTCGGACGAAGCCTGTTGAAACTGCCGCCCTAGCGGCGGCGCCCGTTCCTGATCTCAGCGATGAAGGAATTAAAGCCGATGACCTTTCAACCAATCGCTGGCTAACCCTTGCCGGAGAGCTGGCCGAAAGAGGGGAATTGCGCCTGGCAATGCGGGCACTCTACCTTGCGACACTGGCGCATCTGGCCAGACATGAAATGATTACCATCGAAAGTTACAAATCCAATCGTGAGTACGAACATGAGCTAAAACGACGCGCTCATCAAAACAAGGAGCTGGTTTTAATTTTTTCCAATAATTTGAATGTGTTTGAACGAGCCTGGTATGGTAGGCATCCCATCGCCCGCGCTGAATTTGATCGCTTTGCCCGTCACCAGAAAAGGATTTTGGCATTTGCAGAAAAATAAAACCATGGCCGGTGTCATAATGGCGCTGTTGCTTCTAATTTTTGTTGTCGGGGTGGCCCGTCTGTTCATACTGCGCTTTGAATCCGGCGATGTCTACCCGGCTTACTCCTCTCTGCGCAGTGACCCCCTGGGAACCAGGGCGCTCTATGAAAGTTTGGAGAATATAGATAGCGTTATGGTGGGGCGCAATTATCGACCGCTGGAGTCATTAGAATTTGAGCCTGAAACCACATTTTTTTATTTCGGTTCAGCGGCAAGCGGCAATGATTGGGTTCCGGAAAAATTGGTCAAGGTTTTTGATCGGCTGACACAATCCGGCGGGCGGTTGGTCTTGACATTTTTACCGGTCACTAAAAGTAATTCAGCTGCACCGCCCCGTGAAAATTCCGAATCACAAAGGGTCGAAGGGGGCCGAGGGTCAAAAGATAGCGGGCCGAATAAGCTGGTTTCAATTAAAAAACACTGGGGCATTGGACTGGTATTTAAAGAGAATCTTCCACTTAAAGATGATAAACATCTGGCAATTGAGGCCACATCAACTCGGACGGACCTTCCACCGGTTATTTCATGGCACACGAATCTTTACTTTGATTTGTTTGAGAATGTCTGGCAGCCCCTTTACAGCTATGAAGGCCTTCCCTTGATCGTTGAGAGATCCTATGGCAAAGGCAGCATTTTGCTGTGTGCCGATTCTTTTTTTATCAGCAACGAGGCATTGTGGTCGGAGCGGCATCCCCAATTGCTTGTGTGGCTGATCGGGGGCAACTCCAAAATAATCTTTGATGAAACTCACTTTGGTATCTACAAGCAACCGTCTGTGGCCCAACTTTTGCGGCACTACCGATTTCACTGGTTTTTTGCGGCCTTGGTTGTCCTGGCCTTATTGTTTATATGGAAAAGTACTTCTTATTTTGTACCGCCGCCGCAAGATGATGTCTTGGCCGGTGCGGATGTGGTGTCTGAAAAAGATTATACCCAGGGCCTGATTGCCCTGTTGCGCCGCAACATCGCGGGCAGTCAAGTATTACAGGTTTGCGCAAGAGAATGGGAACAGACGTTTAAAAAAAATCCACGGATTCGGTCCGCTGCGTTTGAGCATGTTAAAGGCATCATTGAAACGGAATCAAATGCATCCAAGAAGAGCAAAGATCCTGTGCCGGGATATCAAAAAATCTGTAAACATATCTCAGAGGAAAAGTAATATGAGTGAAAAATCAGAACTATTGAAAAAAGTGTTGTTGCGAACCAAGCAGGAAGTCGCCAAAGTCATTATTGGGCAGGAACATGTTGTGGACAAAGCTCTCATCGCCATTTTTTCCGGTAATCACGCTCTAATAGAAGGTGTGCCCGGTGTGGCCAAGACCCTGCTGGTCAGAACTCTGGCCCATGTCATGCGCTGTGATTTTGCCAGAATCCAATTCACCCCGGATCTGATGCCCACCGACATTACGGGAACCCACGTTTTTAATCTGCAAAAGGATGCCTTTTCTCTGGTCAAAGGGCCGGTTTTCACCACGTTTTTGTTAGCCGATGAAATCAACCGGGCACCGGCTAAGACCCAGTCCGCACTGCTGCAGGCCATGCAGGAAAGAACGGTGACCATTGATCGCAAGACCCACGAGCTGTCTCCCAATTTTACTGTTTTTGCGACCCAGAACCCGATTGAATATGAAGGCACTTACCCTCTGCCGGAAGCTCAAAAAGATCGTTTCATGCTTAAAATCACAATGGATCATCCCGCAAGGGAAGAAGAATTGCTCCTGGCCAGTCGAATGCTCGGCAAGGATTCTCCGGAAAATGTGTTGGCGGGCGGTCAGGTAAAGCAAGTGTTGACGCCTGAGATTTTGACAAAATTGCGCGAGTCCCTGGAAACCATTATAGTCAAAGAGGAGTTGTCGGCGTATATCGTCGATATCGTAAGGCAAACCCGCCGGCATCCCAGCGTTCTTGTGGGAGCGGGACCCCGTGGAACCCAGTCATTGATACTGGCTGCCCGTACCTATGCTGCCATTAACGGGCGT
>JAFDDW010000479.1 GCA_019310665.1 Deltaproteobacteria bacterium | reverse complement strand
GGAGAGGCATTGAGGATTTAAGAAGTATTCTTACAGGGGTGATCACAACATACAATACCACTATGTGGCATGTCAAGCTTTTTTTTTCATTTTTTTTTTAAAAATTTCAGAAGTTGCCAGTATTTTTATAACCTCCTAAAATTATTAAATTTTTAGATTGTACCCGGAATAGTTATAATTTCAGTTTTAGATTTTTCCATAATTTAATGGATGGGTTTCCTGAGAAATTAGGTGCGTCTTTCCTTATTTTTCACGATCAATCCAAAGTGAGTTAATGAAGAGTACCAAAGAAATTGACTTGAATTCAATTTTTTAAGATGGTATTGGCATCAAAGGATTCCGATAATTGGTAAGAACCGATCCATTATGGCCGGGGTGGCTGTATCTTCAACAGCTGGCTTCGCCGAAGCCGGGGAGGTGCGTTTAATGGAGATTTTTATACAATTGATTGTAACCGGGATTGCCACCGGAGGGGTTTACGGATTAATTGCCCTGGGTTTTGTACTCATATTTAAAGCCACCGGGATATTGAACCTTGCCACCGGCGCGTTTATGACCCTGGGTGCCTATATCTGCCTGACGGTTCTGGGCCAATTCGGCGCGCCTTTCTGGGTCGCTTTTTTATGCACCCTGGGTTTTGCCATCGTAATGGGAATTGTCCTTGAAAGAATCATCCTGCGCCCGCTGATCGGACAGCCCATCATTTCAGTGGTAATGGTCACCATCGGGCTTTCCAGCATCCTGCAGGGACTGACCCACGTCATCTGGTCCCCGGAATATCGTTCGTTTCCTGAAATCTTCCCGCCGGAACCCCTGGACCTGGGTTTCGCCATTGTTCCATCCGGCCTCCTCTGGGGCTTTATATTTGCCGCCATCGGCACCATCATTTTTACCCTTATTTTTAAACTCACCCGCACCGGCGTGGCCATGCGGGCCACCGCCAGCGACCAGCAGGCCGCACTTTCCATGGGTATCAGTGTGCGCTGGGTATTTGCGCTTTCATGGAGTTACGGTGCCGTGGCCGCTGTGATCGGCGGGATTGTTATCGGTAATATCAGCGGCATCAGCATTTATCTGGGAGACATCGGCCTTAAAGTTTTGGCGGTGATCATATTGGGCGGTCTGGACAGTATCGGCGGCGCCATTATAGGGGGGCTGATCATCGGCATTCTGGAAAACCTGGCCGGTCTTTATCTGGATCCGGTCTTTGGCGGGGGCGTCAAGGATGTCGCCCCTTTTTTTATTTTGATCGTGATTATTATGATCCGACCTTACGGTTTGTTTGGAAAGAAGATTATTGAACGAGTGTAAGACCATACCAACATTGTTAAAAGATACTTAAACGACGGCAGACTGCCTCTGCCCATCTATGTGAAAGATGAAAATTCGAAATCCGAATCTCGAAATTCGAAACAAATTCGAATCTCAAATGACAAAAATTCAAAACGAAAAACGTATTTTGTCATTTCTTCTGGCGGGAACTTGGTTTTGAACATTCGAATTTAGTATTTGTTTCGTATTTCGAATTTCGTGCTTCGGATTTCCGGTACATCCGGGGTTGCCTATGCGCTGCGGTGATTTTAAAGAGTCTTATATTAAAGACGAAGAAATTTTCCAGTCGATTTTCGTAAAATTCTGGCTGGCCCTGTTTTTCTTTTTTCTGCTAATTCTGCCCTTTGTGGCCGATGCCTATGTTCTTTACGTGGCCAATTTGATCGGATTTGCCATCATCGGTGCAGTGGGTCTTAATATTCTGACCGGGTTTACCGGACAGATTTCCCTGGGGCATGCGGCCTTTGTGGGTGTCGGCGGCTATACCGCGGCAATTTTGATCACCCGATTTGATTTTTCCTTCTGGCTGGCATTGCCCTGCGCGGGATTTGTGGCCGCCGGGGCCGGATTGATCATCGGTATTCCCTCCCTGCGGGTCAAGGGGCTTTACCTTTGTATGGCCACCCTTGCGGCCCAGTTTATTTTTGAATTTATCTTCATTCACTGGGAATCGATGACCCACGGGATCCGGGGCATTAATATTCCGGCACCGGCCCTGGGAAGTTTCGCCCTGGATACGGAAAAGAGGTTTTATTTCCTGACCCTGGTGGTGGTCGTTATAGCGGTAACTTTTGCCCGCAACCTCATTCGAAGCCGGGTGGGACGAGCATTTGTGGCCATCCGCGACCGGGATCTGGCGGCCGAAATCATGGGGATCAGCCTGTTTCGTTACAAGCTGACGGCCTTTGCGATTTCATCTTTTTATGCCGGTGTGGCCGGTGCCCTGTGGGTCAGCTTTATGCGGATCGTCACGCCGGACCATTTCCCCTTTCACCTGTCGATTCAATATCTGGCCATGGTGATTGTGGGGGGACTGGGCAGTGTCCTGGGGTCGATCTTCGGCGCCGTCTTCATGATATTGACGCCGGAAGTGCTCAATGTCCTGTCGGCGGCTCTCAGCAAAATTGCACCGGCCATCGGACAGCTGTTTATCCCCATGAAAGCAGTGGTATTCGGTGCCTTGATCGTGTTTTTCCTGATATTTGAGCCCTTGGGGCTGGCTGAAATATGGCGGCGCATCAAGGCCTTTTTTCTGCTGTGGCCTTTTTCATACTAATAAAAGAAGTCTTAGCAACAGAGGTGATATGGGTTGGCGAAGGATAGGCTGCATCGCCAACCATATCGTAAACCAGATATGATTAACTATAAGGAGGTGGCTATGCGAAAATCTTTAATTCTAATGATGATTATTGCAATTGGGTTGTTTTCATTTGCCGGTGTCGACTGTTTTGCGGCCGATGAGATCAAGGTCGGGGCGGTGCAGCCCATCACCGGACGGTTTGCCTTTGCGGGCCCCCATATCAATGCCGGGCTCGAGGATGCGCTGATGATGGCCAACGAAGAAGGGGGAATCAACGGCAAAAAGATCAAATATATTATGGAAGACGGCACCTACAACGTCAATGTGTCCGTCGCTGCCTTCAAACGCATCATGGCCCGGGATAACCCGCTCATCATGTACGGCGAGAGCACCGGCATGGGCAAGGCCATCGCACCGGAGATTAAGGACCGTTACAAGGTATTGTACAGCTCCACATCGTTTTCTTTTCCAGCGAGTTGGCCAACGCCGCCGCAAACCCCTATGTCTTCGTGCCGGGGCCGACCTACAGCGACATGTTCGGCATTTTACTGAAATACATTGCCAAAGAAAAGCCGGGGGCCAACGTGGCATTTTTTTACAGCGATACCGAATTCGGGCGCGATCCGGTTCCTTACGGCAGAGAGACGTGTAAGAAACTCGGCCTTAATTTGGTAGCCGAAGAAGTGGCCAAAGTCGGCGGAATCGATGTGGCTTCTCAGATCCTTGATCTGAAACGTAGAAAGGCGGAATATGTAATCTTCCACGGATTTGTTCTCGCTCCGGTTCCGGCGGTTATCAAGCAGGCTCGTGACTATGGATTGAAGGTTAAATTTATGGGCACCCACTGGGGAACCCACAAAATGCTGCTGGATAAAATGGGTCCTTTAGCCGAGGGCTATCTGGGTGTCATGCCTTA
>JAFDDW010000478.1 GCA_019310665.1 Deltaproteobacteria bacterium | reverse complement strand
AAGCAGCGGTATGGGCACGGCCGCCTTCGTGGCCTTTATGGCCAGCATTACCAACAAAAAGTTTACCGCCACCCAGTACGCTCTGCTGACCAGCCTGATCGGAATTCCGCGAGCTGTGGCTTCATCGGTAACCGGGTTTATGGCCAAAACCATCGGCTGGGAAGGCTTTTTTATCACATGTGCCCTGGTGGCCATCCCCGGGATGCTCATGCTGCTTAAATTTGCACCCTGGAATGAAGAGGCTTCTGCTGGGGCAGAAGCCTCTGGATTTGGGATTTAGGATTTTGGATTTCGGATTGGTAAAAGGAACTAACCCATTTTAAACAGTTTTGCTGGACCCAAGTCGAAATAATTGCCTTCATTTCACTATGTTGGTAATATACGCCAAGAATAATGAAATGATAATTTGTCAATTACGGAAACACTGATGGAAAATGATAAACCGGACAAACTGGCGTTAGAGCGCATAGAGAAGCTGCATGCGAAACGGCAGCAAATCCTGGCCCTGCCTCCCCAGGAGGCACTCGATCGGATTTTGCAAGACCCCCAGGCGCTGCCCCTGGTGCATTCATTTCCCGAGCAGGATTTATATTTTTTGATACATGACGTGGGACTGCAGGATGCATTGCCGTTGCTGTCCCTGGCTTCAGACAAGCAGTGGGATCACATCCTCGACCTGGAAGCCTGGCAAAAAGATCAGATCGATATTAAATCCGTTTCACACTGGCTTGGCTTGCTCCTTGACGCGGATCCGAAACGCTTCATCCGCTGGTTTCTTGAGCAGCAGCTGGAATTTGTTGAATTTTATCTGTTTAAGAATATTGAGGTCAGGGTGTTAGAGCACGATCAGGATCCCTCTGATTTGGGCGATGATTTTTTTTCTCTTGATAGCATGTATTTTATGCGCTTCATTGATCCATCGCTTAAAGATGAAGCTGATCAAACTTCCGGCGACCCGCGCAAAAAATTTTTTACAAAATTGATCCAACACCTGGCCGATTTTGATCACCGTACCTTTCAAAATGTCATGCTGGAAGCAACCCATGTGCTGCCGGCCGAAACGGAAGAAACATGCTATCACTGGCGCAGCGTACGTCTATCCGAAAAAGGATTTTTGCCGTTTGATGAGGCGGTGGGCATCTACCAGCCCATCAAGCCCCGGGATCTTGTCAAACACAGGATAAATCGAATTTCAGATAGCGATGATAAACCGTCTCCGCAACTCATTTCACAGTACCCCATCCGGTTGCTCAAGGAAGACAACCACTTTACGCGTGCCCTGGCAACCATGGAAAGGTCGCCGGAGCTGCCGGACATCCAGGCCGAATTTGCCAACCTGTGCAATCAGGTCATTGTTGCCGATCATAAAACCGTTCGTGACCGGGACGCGTTGCGTGAAATTGTTAATAAAGCCTGTGGATTTATCAGTCTGGGGATAGAACGCCTGGTCAAAGATCAAACCGAAGTTAATCCCCACCGGGCTGCCGAGCTGGTTGCCAAGTATCCGCTGACACAACTTTTCAGAGTGGGGTTCGGCGGTGTGCTGGACCTGAAGTGGCGGGCAGAAAAATGGCTTGACCAGTGCTGGTTTGCCGCTGCCGGGTTACGATTGACGTTCTGGGGAGAGCAATGGCTGGGGGTGCTCGGCGGGCTGCTTCTCAAAAAACCCCTTTTTTATGATAATTACCAAACCGGTGTTCTTTATCGGGAGTTTTCGAACCTTGCAGATATCCGGATGACCGAAGATAGCTTCAATCAAATCAAAGCCCTGGACGACCTGCTGTCCCTGATGACCATCACGCTGGCCCACCCATCATCTTACGGATTTCTGACTTACAAAAATCTGGTTCTCACGCTGTGGGCCCGGCATTATCTCAAATTATCGGCAAAACCGCTGCAGTCCCTGGCACTGAAAGACTTTAAACCGTTTTTTGAAGACCTGCTGGCCGGCCGGACGGAAACCGGTGCTGACAAGCCGCGGGCCATCCCCCAGGCCATGAAAAATCACTTTTTAGACTGGCTTGGCGCCGAAACGGGTCTAAGAGATTTTGAAATCACCGAGCGGCTGGGTCAGACATTTGAAAATCTTTTTGCAGATATCGAAAACGAATTGGGTCTGATAGCTGCCAGAGATCTGGATCCCAGATACATACAGTTGTTTTTGTTAACCTCCTAATGTAACGATTAAAGCCAATTTCGGCAGCCTGCTCCACCAGTAATTCAATCGCGGCTTTGTTGTGCGAAATATTCACTATTTTAATATATTAGCGCCTACCAATAATTTGATTCTAAGCTTGACTTTATAGATAAATGTAATTACAGTAATTACAAAATAATTTCAATGAAATTAAGGAGCAATACCCATGGAAAAGCAAATACGTGCAAGGGATATTAAGCTGGTCCCTATTGGAAATTCCAAAGGCGTTCGCATACCCAAGGCACTCCTTCAAAAATATGGCCTTAACAATTCCCTTTTGCTTGAAGAAACAGACAGAGGGCTTCTTCTTCGAAAGAAAGAAGACAGTAGACTTTCTTGGGAAGATACATATAAAGCCATGGCTAATGAAAAGGAAGATTGGGACGATTTTGACACAACGCTTCTTGACGGACTGGAGGATGAAAACTTTGAATATTAAAAGGTACTTAATATATTATGCTGACCTCAACCCCACGATAGGAAGCGAAATAAAAAAAGTACGTCCAGTTGTCATAATTAGCCAAGATGAAATGAACAAATATTTAGAAACCGTTGTCGTATGTCCCTTAACCTCAAAGTTGCACCCGCAATGGAGAACCCGACTCCAAATTAAATGCGCGAATAAAAAGGCTGAGATAGCCGTTGACCAAATACGCACTATTAGCAAACAAAGATTGAAAAAGAAAATTGACAAATTATCAAAGATCAAAGCCGCTCAATTACGCAAGCTCATAACAGATATGTACGGCGAATAGCCTTTAATTTTATAAGATTTCCAACCAAGAATTTCTATGCTGATTTTACGCAGCTTTTAGCAATGAGACCGTCAATTGATAGCCAAGAGCCGAAAGAGCCTGCTCTATTCGTGGCAACTTGGTTTGGTGCCGGGGAGAGAGCATTCGGCGTATTTCCTTTTCATCCACACCAAGCCTGCGCGCCAGTTCGGACTTGCTGATGCCAGTTTCACGTACAGCAATGTAGAGAGCTGCCTTGGCAGACATTCGGGCCACGCG
>JAFDDW010000477.1 GCA_019310665.1 Deltaproteobacteria bacterium | reverse complement strand
TCTAAACACAATAAATTCGATTTTTTCTTTTTTTTCAATATTCAATCGACAATATTCAATTCTTTTTTCTATAACATCATACTATGGTTATTCATTCAGAAGATAGGCTCGGAATAAGCTGTCCCTTTGGGGCAGCAAGGACGCTGATCATAGGTGTTCCGCCGCCGCCGGATCAGGTTTCGGGTGTCAGGGGGTTGAGGATCAACTTCCTGAACACTGAAACCTGACACCTTCAGTATACCGAAACCAAAGAGGTTAGCCATGGCACGCTCAGACGTACATCCGGCCCACCGGTTTGAATCCTGGCAGGTTTGGCCGGGGTCCTTTGACAATCCGCCGGTGGATGGTCGTTTTCCGGTGCCTCGTGAGACCGGACTGGAAATCACTCAATCAACTGCGATTGCCTCCATTGGATCCTGTTTTGCCCGGGAGATCAAGCGGCGGCTCATTCAGAAGAATTACAACTATATAACCGAAGAAACAGACCATCCGGCGGCCGTTCACGCCAGTGCGGCCTGGGAAAGGGTGTACAACACTTTTTGTCTGCGCCAGATATTCGAATACACCTTTGAGGGCTGGAAACCCGATCTGCGCTGGTGGATTGCCCCCCAGTCCCAAAAAGTGCAGGATCCTTATCGTCGCATTATTCTGTACGACAGCGTTGAGGCGGCGGAAAAAGATTTTGAACAGCATTGCCGGCATTCCCGGCGTGCCTTGCAGCGGGCCGAAGTGCTGATTTTGACTCTCGGGCTGACCGAAATCTGGCAGGACCGCGAAGACGGATCAGTGATCAGTCTGCCTTCGGGACCGTATGTCAACGAAGGCGGGGATATGGATCGCTACGAGTTTAAGGTCAGCCGTTACGGGGACAATCTTGAAAACCTGGAACGGATTCATGCCATCATGTCGCAGCACAATTCCGCCTGCAAGCTGCTGGTCACCATCTCACCGGTAAACCTGTGGGCCACCTTCCGGAAGGACCGGGATGTCATCAGCGCCAGCTGCAACTCCAAGTCGACCCTGCGTGCCGCGGCCGACGAATTTGTGGGGCGGCATGAAAATGTCTTTTATTTTCCAGCCTTTGAAATGGCAACCATTTATCAACCGCTGGCTGGTCTCACCTATTTTGCCGACGGCCGGGAAAACTATCACGTCAACAAACCCACCGTGAAGTTTATTATGCGTCATTTTTTCGAGTTTTATTCGCGAGATCAAGGCTAAAGGGGGCAAGCGCATGGTGTTGGATAGTTTGAAACCGGCGGTATCCAGATACTGGCTCGTTTTGCTGGCCGGCTTGCTGTGGAGTGCAGTGGGCTTGATGCTTTGCCGGCTTGCCTACCTGTGGCTCGTCCCCGTTGTATGGTACGGGGCCGGGTTTTTGGGAATAATCGGCCTGCTTTTAGCGCTGATCGCCTATCGATTCAGTTTTTCCAGGATTGCCGAAAAAAATATTGAGCGAATCGGGCTGTTTTCAGAAAAGGGCTGCCTCTTTGCCTTCCAAGCCTGGAAAAGCTATTTGATTATCGCCGTCATGATTTTTCTGGGCCTATTCCTGCGCCACTCATCACTTCCAAAACAGTACCTGGCGGTCATCTATCTGGCGGTCGGGGGCGCGCTATTTCTTTCAAGTTTTTATTATTATAGGCATTTATGGCGGGTTCTGGTCCGCGGGGATCCCTGGTTCTAAAACGTCTCGGAAATCTTACACTGAATGAAACTTCCGGGTATTCAAGCATTCCACCATTCCAATTGGGGCGAAGCCCCTAACTTGTACATTAGTCCATAAAAATCCAGCCATCCACGCCGGCTATTTTAAGGCCCACCTGGGTAAACCATACCCGGAAATTTCCATCATCTCCGCGATGATTCAATGAGAAAACCATCGGACCCAAATAACGGTGATCTTCCCAGGTAGAGATTCTTGTAGGCGTTTCAGATCCCCCCCGACGGTAAAGCCATTGGGTCAGCCTGAAATTTTCATCCAGATAGAGTTCATAAACATCACCGGGTGTGTCTTCGCCCTGGGCCGGATAGGTAACCACCACACAGGCAGCATCCCCATCTCCCATGGGAAGTTTTTTTCGGCCGACATCTTCAACCTTTGTCCGGGTATCCAGGGCAACATGAAAGGGGAACAAAAACCAATAGTTATCATTGATAAACCAGGCATCAATGTTTTTTAGCGTATTTGAAGGATTGGTTTGCAGGTCCTTACGATAGTAGGTGATGGGGTCTTTATAATCCATTCCGTCAAAAGTCACCTTGTCCAGTTTAGGTTCCCATATCCAGAATCGGCGGACATGTTTATCGCCTTTTCTCTCATTAAATGTATATTGGACCTGTTCTATCCGGTTAAAGTATTGAAAACCGTAAGATCCGGCGATGCGCTGGCGGGGCGCCGCATCCCGCGATTCTTTGCCGGTACCGGCACAGGCCGCCAATCCCGCAATCAGCAAAACGACCATGGAAAATTTTAGAACTGGTTTCCTCATCCTGGCCCCCCTTAAAAAGGTTTATACCTGAATATTGCACGAGTCGGAGGCTTTCATTAATTTTCATGCAAGATTCAGGTAGAACATCAGTTCCTGACAAAGGTACCGTTTTTCAGGTCTTTGAGCGCTTGCTGGATTTCTTCCTGGGTGTTCATGACAAACGGCCCGTACCTGGCGATGGGTTCATTCAGGGGTTTGCCCGAAATTAGAAGAAATCGAACCGGTTCGTTGGCGGCACCCGCCCGAATATAATCGCCATCGCCTAAAACTACAAGACCTGGTTGGGAAACCGAACTTTGCTGAGCGTTTTCATCGGTTCCAAAAAATCCCCGGCCTTCAAAAACATAGGCAAACGCCGTGTGCTCTTTTTCCACCGGATGCGAAAATGAGCCCTTGGCTGGAATCGAAACGTCCAGGTAGGCTGGATCGGCAAAAATTTCGGATATAGCGCCCCTGACACCGTCCACTTTGCCGGCAATTACCCTGATTTTGACACCATCTTCCCGGGTAACTTCGGGTATCTGGTTCGAGAGGATGCCTTGATAGCGCGGTTTTGTCATTTTAAGCCGGGCAGGCAGATTCACCCACAGCTGGAACCCGACCATTTTCTCCCTGAGCGGGCTGGGGCATTTCCTCATGCATGATTCCGCCTCCGGCCGTCATCCACTGGATATCTCCCGAACCGATGCTGCCCGAATTTCCGATGCTGTCTTTATGATTGACGTGCCCGTTAATCATGTAGGTGACGGTTTCAATGCCGCGGTGGGGGTGGATTGGAAACCCCTTGATATAATCATCCGGATTGTCGGATCCAAAATGATCGAATAGCAAGAAGGGGTCGAGATGGTCCAGGGTCGCAGTGGCGATACTACGCTTAAGCCTCACCCCGGCACCCTCCATAACCGTTTGGGGCTTGATGATTTCTATAACTTTTCTTGGTTGAGTGTTCATAGTCTTCGCCTTTAATGGAAATTTTCCTAATGGTTTGGTAAATAGAAGGATCTTATCAATGTTGCAACCAATTAGAGCAAATCCCAAATCCCAAATCACAAAAATCAAACAAATCCCAATGACCAAAATTCGAAATCCCAAACTTGGTTTGGTAATTGAATATTGGAATTTGGTGTTTGGAATTTGGGATTTTAAATTGCCATTTTACAGATCTCGTAATGATTGTCCAAAACCATATCTTTGCGATTGATGGTTTATTTTACCAACTTGGCAGCAATTTCCGCTACATGTTTGCCCTGAAACTGGGCGGCTGCCAGTTCGTTTTCGCTCGGCATTCTGGAGCCGTCACCGCCGGCAATGGTTGTGGCGCCGTAAGGCGAGCCGCCGGTAATTTCGTCCATCCGCATCTGTCCCTGGAAGGCGTAAGGAAGACCAACCACCACAAATCCTTGATGAAGCAAGGTGACATGAAAGGTCAGGAGGGTGGACTCCTGACCACCGTGCTGGGTGGCACTGCTGGCAAAAACACTGCCTACTTTGCCGACCAAAGAACCTTCAGCCCATAGCGAACCGGTGGCATCCAGAAACTGGCGCATCTGACCGCACATATTGCCAAAGCGGGTGGGGGTTCCGAAAATAACGGCATCGGCCTGGGCCAGTTCTTCAACGGTGCAGACCGGAACATGGGAAAAGGCTTTTTGGGCTTCAACGGCCCCCATTTTTTCAAGAACATCCTGGGGCAGGGTCTCCGGCACACGGCGAATTTCCACCTCCGCACCGGCTACTGCTTTGGCACCCTCGGCGACCGCTTCCGCCATTTTATATATATGTCCATAGGTAGAATAAAAAACGACTAAGACTTTCATAGTTATTTCCTCCTAGCTGAATCAGGCTTTTAAATATTTTCATGAGAACCGTCGCACCAGGGCCCATCATTGGTTCGCTGGCAGTTGCACAGTGTCACCTGCTTTTTTTCCGTGAGGGTAAACTCGATGGGCAAGAAATTGGTACCCTCATGAGAGCCGTCGCAAAACGGTTGATTTTTAGTCTTGCCACAGCTGCACCAGTAATAGGTGTCCGGCTCCAGATCTAAAACAATAGGATATTGATCACTCATTTGATAGCCTCCTTTACTTTTTCGTAGTAAAAATTCAAATTGCTATTCATAAAGGCCCTAAGCTTTTTCCGAGCCTGCGCTCGGAAAAAGTGGCCCCACTGGGGTAGTAAAATCATCGAAAGTCTAATGACGCGGGTTAAAGGTTTCACGCCTCCGGCCTCGCTTCCAGCCCCAGTTTTTTGCACAATCTCCCCAGGGTCTGCTGCTCGGCAGGTGTCAACACATCCAACGCCCTGGCGATTTCTGCGGCATGGGAAGGAAAAATGCTGCTTATCAGTTTTTTCCCGTCGTCGGTAAGATGGATAATAAAAAAGCGTCGATCGGCTCTATTGCGTTCACGTCTGACCAGTTTGCGCTTTTCAAGGTTATCAATAACCATCGTCATGTTGCCGCTGCTTCTGAGAATTTTCTGCCCGATTTCACTTTGGGACATCGGGCCCAGGTGATAAAGGGCTTCGAGGACACCGAATTGGCTGATCGTCAAACCAAAGGAAGACAGCTGCCGGTGAGCCCTTGCAGTCACGGATTCTGTGGCTCGCATCAGCTTTACATAAGTTTTTAATGCTCTGGCTTCACCGGTGTCGAATCGATGTTTGGTTCCCATTATTACCTCAACATTAATTAGTTTAATATTAAACTAATATGGAACTTTTAATTGTCAAGGAATGCCTGACATTTTGGAATAATTAGGCGATTTGGGGTAATGGGTGACAATGGAGATGATGGCCGAAAGGTGATGCGAACCCGCCCGCCATACGTACAGATCCGCAACGCGGTTACCTGGATCAGATTCGACGATTGACCCGACTGTTGATTTCAGCCGCAACAGGTGGGAACAAAGAAAGAAATTATAATTCTATCAAAGGGATTGTTTAGTTTCTGGATTTCATCCATTTAAGATAGGGTGCATGCCCACTTAATTGCGATAATCTGTATTGGCGATCTATATCGCTGGATCTCAGCCACAACATCCCCTGCAGACTGTCTTGGGAATATTGCAGCATCATATCGTTGGGCGTGTCAGACCATAGATATCTCTCGAGGGAATGGTTGGCGCGGTAACCTTTGCCGAAATGCCTGAACTCTTTGTCGTTTTTTAAAATCACCACGTCGGCCAGAGTGGATATTGAAGATAAAACCATGACAAAAACAATGGCGGGTATAAGATATCTTGTGGGCATCATGTTACATTGTCACAATTATTTCGACACGCCGATTTTTGCGGCGTCCCTCGGCTGTATTGTTGGAAGCCAGCGGGCGATATTCGCCAAAGCCCATGGTTGATAATTTTCTCGGATCAATGTTTTTTTTGCTGAGTAAAAATTCAGCAACCGATCCGGCCCGGGCCATGGACAATCCAAGGTTGGAGCCGAACGGACCGCCGCTCAGGGGGACATTGTCCGTATGGCCGGCAATAATGATCTCCGCCTTGGTTTTACCCAAGATTTCTCCAATTTTGCGCAGCAGGGGTATAAATTCCGATCGCAAGTCGGCTCTGCCGGTGTCAAAGGTGGCTTCGCCCATCATGCGGATGGTGAGTTGATTTTCGACAG
>JAFDDW010000476.1 GCA_019310665.1 Deltaproteobacteria bacterium | reverse complement strand
TGTCTCAATCGATTTTATCAGGAAGGAGAAATGTAATGAAAAAAACGACCAAAATTTTGTTAATTGCAGTTGTAGCGATTTGCGGAATGCTGTTATCTCAAATTCAAGCAAGCGCTGCTGAATCCACCTTAAAGACCGTGCAAAAGCGTGGATTTTTAAATTGTATCATCGGTAATGCATTTGTCGGTTTTTATACAGTAAATGAAAGCGGCGAATGGTCGGGTATGGATATCGATATCTGCCGTAGTGTTGCTGCTGCTGTTTTCGGAGATAAAGATAAGGTCAAGTTCAATTCAGTGCAATGGGCCCAAAGTTTTACCTCGATCAAGAGTGGTGCCGGTGATCTTTTGTCTAAGGGTATGACCTGGACATTATCACGGGATACCAGCCAGGGTCTGGATTTTCTGGACACCTATTTTTATGATGGACAGGGTTTTATGGTTCATAAGGACAGCGGTATCAAATCCGCACTTGAACTCAAGGGTGCGACGGTTTGCGTTTTAACCGGGACCTCTTCTGAACTCAATCTCACGGACTTCAACCGTTCACACAACCTGAATATGACACCCGTTGTGTTTGATGATGCTTCTGTGCGGAATGCCGCTTTTTTCAACAAAAATTGCGATGTAATGACGAATGACAGATCCGGCTTAGCCGCCGCCCGTTCATCAGCACAAAATCCCGGCGACTATGTTGTTCTACCTGAAACTATTTCAAAAGAAGCCCTCTCTTTTGCGGTTCGCCAAAATGACAGTGCCTGGGCTAATGTGGTTAAATGGACATTTGCTGCCTTGCTTGAGGCCGAAGAATTGGGTATTAACTCCAAAAATATTGACCAGATCCGCAAAACCACAACTAACCCTGTCGTTAAACGTTTTCTGGGCTTAGAAGGCGATCTTAATAAAGGACTTGGGTTGTCACCAGACTGGGCCTATCAAGTGATTAAGCAGGTCGGTAATTATGATGAAATATACGAGCGCAATCTTGGACCCAACACTGCTTTGGCCCTTGATCGTAAAGGAACCCTGAATGAATTGTGGACGCGCGGGGGGCTGCTTTACTCAAAGTCTTTCCGTTAGAACCGCGAACAGTGTGGAGAGGTTTTTCCTCTTCACATTGTTACCTAAATAAACCTGTTCTTAAGGTTTTGACATCGAAGGGGATGCGTGATTGATTCAACGGGTGAACGGTTTATATCAGTAAGCACACTTAAAAAACTGGTTTATAATTCGTCACTGCGCTCAAAATTCATTCAGGGTTTGGCAATATTTATTGCCTTCAGTATTGGGTATTATCTATTCTCCAATATTGTTGACAATCTCCGCCAAATGGAACTTCCCTTTGGGTTTGGGTTTATCAACTCTACAGCAGGGTTTGACATTGGCTGGTCAATCATCCCCTATGACCCATCCATGTCTTACGGCCGTGTGTATCTGGTGGGGATCGTCAACACCCTCATTTTATCTACCCTCATTATTATTTTTTCGACCTCACTCGGTTTTATAGTCGGCATCATGCGGCTGTCGCGTAATTTTCTGGTGGCCCAACTGGCTCGATGGTATGTGGAGTTTGTTCGGAATGTGCCCTTGCTGATTCAAATTGTGTTTTGGTTTATAGTCGTATTTTCCACCCTTCCCGCACCCCGACAAAGCTATAATCTTTTTGACGTCTTTTTTTTAAACAATCGGGGGGTTTATTTCCCGTCGCCGGTTTTTGAATCAAATTTTACTTGGACTTTAATTGCCATTTTTTTAGCGGCCATCTGTTTATTCATTTTGTTTAAATGGTCGCTAAAGTATAGAAAACGCAGTGGGAAACACATCGCAGTATTTTTCCCCTCTCTTTTTGGACTGCTGATTTTTGTGGCAATAGTATTTGTATTAACCGGAAAACCAATGCATTGGGCAGTGCCAACTCTGCAGGGGTTTAACTTTCAAGATGGATTTTTCTTCCCCACCGCCTTTGCCGCCGCGTTTGTTGCCATGACTATATATCGTTCCGCAACTATCGGTGAAATGGTTCGTGCCGGTATTCAGTCGATTGATTCAGGTCAGCTGGAGGCGGCCTCTGCTATTGGCTTTCCTCCTTTTAAAACACTGCGTTTAATTATTGTGCCTCAAGCTGCCCGTGCTATTTTGCCGCCCATGATTAATGCCTGGCTAACAACCGTCAAAGAATCTTCACTGGCGGTAGCTATTGGTTTTCCGGAATTAGTCTCGGTTTTTATGCAAACCTCGCTCAATCAAACCGGGCGTGCCATCGAAATTGTGCTGATGGTGATGGGGTTTTATATGTGCACCAGCTTATTGATTTCATTTTTATTGAATCTTTACAATAAACGAATTCAACTACAGGAGGGGTAATTTGGACAATCAACCACCTCCCAAGACCGAACTGTTAAAATTTGTTCCCCGTCCAAGCCGTCCCCCGGCAATATCCACTTATGGTTTTATTGGATGGTTAAAAAAGCATCTGTTTGGCAGCGTTTGGAGTACCTTGTTAACGATTGCGGTCTTCACCTTACTTTTTGTGCTGATAAAACCCTTCCTGGAATGGTCTGTTTTAAAGGCTGTCTGGTCAGCTGCCACTCGTCGCGAGTGTTTGGAAATCAGTCCTGATGGTGCCTGTTGGGCAGGGGTGATTCCATGGTTTAACAATCTAATCTACGGCCGCTACCCGGACGATCTCCAATGGAGAGTAAACCTTGGTTTTTGCATTGGCGTAATCTGGCTCGCTCCGTTGGCGCTAAAAAAAGTAAAACATAAAATAGTGATTGCACTTATGGCGGTGATCCTGTTTCCCTTTCTGGCTAATTATTTGTTTTTAGGCGGGGATCGCAGCCGGTTGCACTTCATCATTGCCTGCGCAGCCCTGGCTTATCTTCTGATATTATACGTCGATATTATCTTGATTTACCTGCGCCGCAAACAACTTGGACAATACCTTGAACCATTAATGGGGCGCTTTTACCCACAAAGAGCAGCTCTTTTGGGGCCTTTGACAATCTGGCTGATCGCCACTGTTTTGATTGCTTTGACACTGCAAAACCTGATCCTGGAACCGGTAGATGTTGATGCCTGGGGCGGCCTTTTTCTGACCATAATCATTTCCGGTTTTTCAATTGTGATGGCATTGCCCATTGGTATTCTTCTGGCGTTGGGTCGGCGTTCAAAGATGCCTGTAATTCGGTGGTTTTCAATTTGCACGATCGAAC
>JAFDDW010000475.1 GCA_019310665.1 Deltaproteobacteria bacterium | reverse complement strand
GCCGCCAGCATCAGACCGGCAGGAAAAGACATGGACGGTCTGTTCTCATCGGTGGACTATCTGGCCGCCTTGCGTGACGGTCGCCTTGGGGAAATGGAACAGAAACTTCAGGGAAAGACTGTGGCGGTTATCGGCGGCGGATCGGTGGCTATGGATTGTATTGAGTCTGCCGTCAGACTGGGTGCCAAAGATGTCTATCTGATTTACCGGCGCTCTTATTCCCAGATGCCGGCCGAGGCCGACGAGCGCATCGAAGCGATGGAAGCCGGCGTGCATTTTTTACTGCTGAACCAGCCCCTGGATTATGTGACCGATGATCAAAACCGGCTAACCGGTCTGAAGCTGGTTCGTACCAGTCTGGGAGAGCCCGACGCGTCGGGCCGCAGACGGCCCGAGATGATTGAAGGCTCCGAATGGATCATGGATGCGGATGTGGTGATCGAGGCCATCGGCAACATCGCGGCCGAAGATTCGCCTGAATGGTATCCCCATGTCGACCTGGATGATAAAAAGCTGATCAAAGTGGATCCGGAGACCGGCAAAACTTCGGTTAAAGGTATTTTTGCCGGCGGAGATATTGTTCGCGGTCCGGCTCTGGTGGTCCAGGCCGTTGCCGACGGCAAAGTAGCCGCCCGGGCGATCAAGGAATACCTTCAGAAATGAATAATGACGAATGACTATTGACGAATTGTGGCTGTCGCTTCGCTCCGTCATTTTTAAGGTTTTTTTCTAAATGAAATAAATTCATAACTTTTCTATACTCAGTCGAATATTTTCAATTATGTGAAGTTTGCGGAGCAAACTCACATTTCAGGAGGACGAACCGTGACTAATAACGTCGATTTATCCATAGATTTCTGTGGTGTGAAATTTAAAAATCCGTTCCTGCTGTCATCGTCGCCGGTTTCCAACAGCGCTGAAATGGTGGCACGCTCATTTGATGCCGGATGGAGCGGCGTTGTGTTTAAAACACTGAATTCCGATCGGCTGCCGATCATCCATCCTTCCCCCCGGATGCACTGTATCCATTACGGGGCCAAGCAGGAAATTGCGGTTCAGAATGTTGAGATGATTTCCGACCGGCCGCTGAAAGACAACCTGGCGGACTTTCTATATTTGAAAAAGCGCTATCCGGATCATCCCATCATTGCCAGTATCATGGGGTTTTTTGCAGATGAATGGGTCTATCTGGCCAAGGTGGCCGAGGACAATGGCGCGGATATGCTGGAGCTGAATTATTCCTGCCCCCATATGTGTATCGAGGGTGCCGGCCATAAGGTGGGCCAGGCCTTCCAGCTGTTGGAAGGCTTCACCGCGGCCGTTAAAGAGGTGGTATCCATTCCGGTGATCGCCAAGATGACACCCAATATTACCGATATGAATGAACCGGCGATGTACGCCAAAAACGGCGGCGCGGATGCCATCTCCGCCATCAATACCGTCCGGGGCATTTCCGGTATCGGTCTGGATGATTTTGTGCCCACACCGAATGTATTCGGCAAGGGTGCCATCAGCGGCACCTCCGGCCCGGCGGTCAAACCCATCGGTTTGAACTTTATCGCTTCCATGGCCCAGAATGAGCAGCTCGGGTTGCCGCTATCGGGTATCGGCGGTATTGAAACCTGGATTGATGCCCTGGAATTTATGCTGGTGGGCGCCTCAACGATTCAGGTTACCACGGGGATTCTGCACTACGGTTACCGAATTGTGGAGGACATGATCGAAGGGCTTTCCGATTTTATGGCCGAGCGCGGAATCGACAGGGTTTCGAACCTCGTCGGCAAGGCACTTGCCAACTTGCATGAAACGGAAGCTTTCGATATCGAGCGCCAGGGGATTACCCACTATGATCTGGATCGCTGCATCGGCTGCGGCCAGTGTTACATCGTCTGCCAGGATGGTGCCGGGCAGGCCATTGAATGGGACGCCCAAAACCGCCGGCCGAATTTGATTGAAGATAAGTGTCTGAGCTGCATGATCTGCAGTTTTGTCTGCCCCGTACCCCAATTGATTACCTTCAAAGAAATGCCAACGGAATGGAACCGGCAGGAAACTGCGGTCATGGACAAAAATTTGGAAAAAGACGTTAAGCTAGAGCCATTCACAAAGGAGGGTCCAAATGAGTGTGTTATTTAAAGGAGGAACTGTCGTAAACGCCACCGGCCGTTTTCTGTCCGATGTGTTTGCCGAGGGCGACAAAATTAAAGCCATCGGTACCGATCTGGACAATCCGGCCGATGAAGTCGTCGATGCCAAGGGAAAATACATTCTTCCCGGGGCGATAGATCCCCATACCCACATTTCCATGCCGTTTATGGGAACGAGCGCCCAGGATGACTATGAGACCGGCACCAAAGCCGCGGCCTGCGGAGGGGTTACCTGCGTGGTCGACTTTGATCTCCAGCAAAAGGGCGAAACCCTTCTCGAAGCTATAGAACGCAAGAAATCGTGGGCCCAAGGCAAAGTCTGTGTCGATTATTCGCTGCATCCGGCAATTATGGATCCCAGGCCGGACGTCATCGAAGAAGTCAAAAAAGCCTGTCAGGAATACGGCACACCGAGTTTCAAGATTTTCATGGTCTATGATTTCCGGGTGGATGATGCCACCATGATCCAGCTGCTGGAGGAAACCAAAAAATACGGCGGCCTGGTCCAGGTCCATGCGGAAAATGTTCACATTATTGATCACATGAATAAAGTGCTTGAAAAAGAAGGCAAGCTGGAACCTTATTATCATGCCGTCAGCCGTCCGAACATTGCCGAAGAGGAGGCTATCTACAGGGCTTCCAAAATGGTGGAATTGACCGGCTCCCGAATCTACATCGTTCATTTGTCTTCCAAGGAAGGCCTTGGGGTGGTCAAACAGGCCAGGGAGCGCGGGGTGGATGTGTTTGCCGAGACCTGTCCCCAGTATCTGTTGTTGGATGACGAACGCTACAAAGAGCCGGATTGGAACGGTGCCAAATACGTCATGTCTCCGCCCCTGAGAACCAAAGAAAGCAATGATGCCCTCTGGGAAGGTTTGAGAGACGGCGATCTGCAGGTGGTGGCCACCGATCACTGCCCCTTTGATTTTAGCGGCAAAAAGGATATGAACGGCAAAGATGACTACAAGAAAATTCCTAACGGTGCACCGGGGATTGAAACCCTGATGATGTTGCTGCATTCCGAGGGCGTGGTCAAGGGCCGTATCAGCCTCGAGCGCATGGTGGATGTGTT
>JAFDDW010000474.1 GCA_019310665.1 Deltaproteobacteria bacterium | reverse complement strand
GACGACAATCCAAAATTGCATAAACATGAATAATGTCTTCATGTAACCGATAATAAATAGCGAAAGGAAATCTTTTAGCTAATAATCGGTAATATCCGAAATGGAGAGTATGAATACCAGCATAGAGATACAGCGATTCAATGTCTGAAAAGAGCGAGTCGAGAAAATAATCTCCAAGCCCTTTTGACTGAAGCTCATAGAATATAAATCCATCGATCAGATCTTTCTCGGCTAAATCAAGGATTTCGATTTTCATTTAATCTGATCCCTGATTCTTTCCTTTGCTGCATCAAATGATGAAAATTTTGCTTTCCCTTCCGTAATTTCCTGTTCTCTCTTCTCTAAAATACCCTTATGCCATGAAGGCGACGGAATAGAATCGGGATTTCGGCAGAGCTCATCCCATAATTTTTCCATTACCGCCAGCTTATCCAATCTTGTCATTTTATCTAATGGTAATGAAATATCCATAATATTCTCCTTTTATAATAAATATTGGTTACGAAATATAATTCATTATGAAATATTCGGCAAGACTGAATTTTCCGACCTTCGTAAATGATCATAACAGTCTTATAGAACAGCAAATAGAGGCTGCTATCTCAGCATAGTAAGACAGAATAACCTTCCGCGCTTGTCAATAAAGGGAGTCACATCTTGCAATCAGTCAGCAGCAGCAAAATCGCGGCTAAAAGCCGCTCCCACATCAAATTCTACAGATATTGAAACAGGCCATGCTTGATGGAAACCAAACCGCCAGATCAACGGAAGAATTCTAACCCTGAACGCTGAACGCTGAACCTTTGAACGGTTTTGTTTTATTGGATTTTGGCTTTGTAAAGCCTGAGGCTGTTGGCCACCACCGAAACACTGCTGAAGGCCATGGCCAGGGCGGCCAGTATGGGATGCAGCTGCCGCAGCATGTTTGGCAGGCCTTCAAAAGGGTAGAGAATACCGGCAGCAATTGGGATCAGAATGACATTGTAGCCAAAGGCCCAGAAAAGGTTTTGTTTGATGGTGCTCATGGTGGCCCGGCTCAGCTGAATTGCCCGGGGAACACCACTTAAACTCCCGCTGGAAAGGATAACCCCGGCGGTTTCTATGGCCACATCGGTACCGGTTCCAATGGCCAAACCCACATCTGCCTGGGCCAGCGCCGGGGCATCATTGATGCCGTCGCCCACCATGCCGACCCGCTCGCCGTTTTGCTGCAAATCTTTTATTTTGGAGGATTTGTCCTCCGGCCGTACCTCGGCCAGAATCTCATCAATATTGACCTGGGCGGCGATAGTCTCGGCTGCCTGCTGATTGTCACCGGTGAGCATCACGACTTTTAAATGCTGGTTGTGAAGTTGCTGGATGGCCTCCTTGGATTCCGGTTTGAGAGTGTCGGATACGGAGATCAGGCCGCACAGCGCCTGGTCTCTTACAACCACCATAACTGTTTTGCCCTGGGATTGGAGCGCCTCGATCTCGTTGTCGGCGGCTTGAATATCGATATCTGTTTCCTGGAACCATTTGGGTTTGCCCACCATTACAGGGTTGCCGGCCACGCCGCCCTGGACACCGAATCCTCCCGAAGCTTTGAAATCCTTGAGCTCTAAAAGTTCAATCTGTCGGGTTTTGGCCTCATTTACGATGGCCTTTCCCAGGGGATGTTCGGAGCCTTTTTCAACCGAGGCGGCCAGTTTCAAAAGATCATCTTCGGTTTCACACTGGGGTTTAACGGGTATGATATCAACCACGGCCGGTTTACCCATGGTAATGGTTCCGGTTTTATCCAGCACGATGGTATTGAGTTTGGTCGCCGTTTCCAGGGCTTCGCTGCTTTTAAACAGGATGCCTTTTTCAGCACCTTTGCCGGTGCAGGCCATAATTGCCGTCGGTGTTGCCAGTCCCAGAGCACAGGGGCAGGCTATTACCAGAACCGCTACCAGCCGTATCATGGCGGGCACAAACTCACCGGTTATCCCCCACCACAGTAAAAAGACAAAAAATGCGATCCCAATGATCGCCGGCACAAATATGGCCGCCACCTTGTCGGCCAGCGCCTGGATGGGCGCTTTGCTGCCCTGGGCTTCCTGGACCAGTCGAATGATCTGGGCCAGGGCAGTTTCCTTACCGACCCGGGTGGCACTAAATCGGATAAGACCTTGGCCGTTGATGGTCCCACCCACCACCGTGTCACCGGGCTGCTTGTCAACCGGCAGCGGTTCGCCGCTGAGCATGGATTCATCTACCGCCGACTGACCGTCAAGTACCAGCCCGTCAACCGGGATCCGTTCCCCCGGACGTACAATCACCGTATCACCTACTTTAACCCGGGTTAACGGAATTTCTTTTTCAGTGTTGTTTTCCAGGATCGTTGCGGTTTTGGGCTGCAGACCGATTAGTTTGCGGATGGCGCCACCCGTGCGGCCTTTGGTGCGGGACTCCAGCATTTTTCCCATTTTGATCAGGGTGATAATCACCGCCGAGGTTTCAAAATAGACATGGGCACCCATGGAAGGAAAAAAGAGAACCGCCAGAGAATAAAAGTAGGCCACCGAAGATCCCATGGCCACCAAAACGTCCATATTGGCGCTTTTGTTTTTGAGGCTTTTAAACCCGCCGACATAATAATCCCAGCCGGTGTAAAACTGAACCGGAGTGGCCAGGGCCAGGAAAAGCCAGTTGACCCAGGGGGCATGGCTCCACGGCCCGATGAGGCCGAAATCACGTCCCATGCTGAATACAAAAAGCGGCAGGGCAAACAATACCCCTATAGCAAATTTACGGGTTTGATCTTTAATTTCAGCGTCCCGCGCCTTTTGCTCGGCATCTTCTCCGTCCAGACCATCTTCCGGCGGGATGGCACCGTAGCCCGCCTTTTCGATGGCGGCCACAATTTCATCAACATTTAAAACGCCGGGGATATATTCCACCGATACCCTATCGCTGGCAAAATTTACAGCCGCGTTTACAACCCCGGAGGTTTTTTTGTTCAGGGCGCGTTCGATATTGGCAGCGCAGTTGGCGCAGGTCATACCGGTGACCGGCATCTCAACTTTGGTCGTGGTCACTGCGTACCCTGAGGTGTGGATTTTTTCGACCACATCCCGCAATTGCAGCAGTTGCGGGTCAAAAGAAACCGCCGCGTTTTCAGCCGCAAAATTGACGTTGGCTTCTGCAACACCTTTAAGCTTTTTAACGCCGCGCTCAATATTGGCGGCACAGTTGG
>JAFDDW010000473.1 GCA_019310665.1 Deltaproteobacteria bacterium | reverse complement strand
TATTCGTCATGCAGTATCTGCTGCAACCGCTGGGCATATCTCCCAATTTACTGGCCATGCTGCCCTATCTCTCCACCCTGCTTGTTCTTTTCATCGGTGCGCTGCACGACAGCCGCAAGCTCAACGCGCCGGCCATGCTGGCCGAGCCGTACAGGCGAGGGGAACGATAGCCGCAGGGCTCCGTCATTTAAGCAAGTAATTATCTGATTACAGACCTCGTTGAATGGTTGATTAGGTAAATTATAGTCATAATTTCAGAATGTTACGATTGTTGAAACATGAAGTATCCAATTATTTTTACAAATAATTTATTGACATTCCCAAATAAATATGATGGATAGACTGATTCGATTTTCTATTTCAATTGCATCAATGTCCATCTAAATATTCAGATATAACAAGACCATGGACCGTTTGCAGGCTGGTTTTGATTCACCCTGCGAAACCCTGTACCGGGGAGGTATAAAATGTTTGGCATCGATAACATAACCAACAACAACGGATGGGCAATGGCGGTGGTCGGCGCCTCAACTGTGTTTCTGGGCCTGGTCGTACTTTCCTTTGTTATTTCCCAGATCCACAAAATTCTCGAGCTTTGGGAAAACCGGGGCACGTATTTCAACGGCGGCAAAAAACAGGCCCCGTCGGAAAAAATTGAAGGCCCTGCCTATCAGGAACACCATCTCCCAACCGCCAAAGAACTTGTCAGCATATACAGACCACTGGTTGAACAGTTGAAAGCGCCCTTTCCATTAGTGCAACTATTTGAAAAAACAAAGGAAATGGATTTGCCCCATCCGCATTTATCCATAAAAAGTCTGCAGGAGGCCGATATACTGGTCGCCCAGGGAGACGGCACGTTCACCTGGAACAAACAAAAAGCAAATTAAGGGTTAAACCATGTTAGATCTATTTTACCAGTTTTTATCAAACACCGGCTATTACCTGGCAGACTACCGCCATATCGTCATGGTCATCGTGGGCTGTATATTTCTCTATCTCGGGACCGCCAAAAAATACGAGCCCCTTTTGCTGGTGCCCATCGGTTTTGGTATCCTGGTCGGCAACGTCCCCTTTTTTAAAGGCTTTGGCATAGGTATCTACGAAACCAACAGTGTCCTGCATTATCTTTATTGGGGGGTGACGACCGGTGTTTATCCGTCGATTGTCTTTTTGGGCCTGGGCGCCATGACCGATTTCTCATCTTTGCTGGCCAATCCCAAGCTGATGCTGCTGGGGGCCGCAGCCCAGATGGGGATTTATTTTACCCTGCTGGGTGCCCTCTTTTTCGGCTTCCTTCCCAGGGAAGCTGCCTCGATTGCTATCATCGGGGGGGCCGACGGTCCGACATCCATCTTCCTGACCGCCAAACTGGCACCGCATCTCATCGGGCCCATTGCCATTGCGGCTTATTCTTACATGGCCCTGATTCCGGTTATTCAACCGCCGATTATGAGGCTGTTGACCACCCGCAAGGAGCGCCTTATCAGAATGCCTCTCGGAAGAGAAATCTCCCAAAAGGAAAGGATAATTTTTCCCGTAGTCGGTGTTCTGCTGTGCTGTTATCTGGCACCTACGG
Organism: Deltaproteobacteria bacterium; assembly: GCA_019310665.1. Lineage (GTDB taxonomy): Bacteria > Desulfobacterota > Desulfobacteria > Desulfobacterales > JAFDCJ01 > JAFDCJ01. Next base: position 1,656 of record JAFDDW010000473.1, on the reverse strand, counting down.
CCCTGCCGCTGCTGGGAATGTTGTTTTTAGGAAATTTTCTGAAAGAATGCGGGGTTGTAAATCGTCTGGCCAAAACCGCAGAGTCGGCCATTATTGATACGGCCACTATTTTTCTGGGTTTTACGGTGGGCTGCAGCACCCAGGGCGATGTGTTTTTAACCCCCAAGGCCCTGGGCATTTTCTGTCTTGGTGCTGTTGCTTTTTCAATTGCCACCGCTTCCGGTGTGATTTTCGGCAAAATCATGAATTTGTTTCTAAAGGAAAAAATCAACCCTCTGCTGGGTGCTTCGGGTGTCTCCGCGGTCCCCGGTTCGGCCCGCGAAGTTCATGTAATGGGCCTCAAAGAAGATCCGACCAACTTTCTGCTGATGCACGGAATGGCATGCAATTCTTCCGGGGTTATCGGTTCGGCAATTTGCGCCGGTATTTTGTGGAGCTTTTTCATCTAGCAGAATCAACCTTACATACTCACCTTCACTGACTTTTATGCGGGCATGTTTTCTATCCTTTTGAACTAATGGTGAGCAAATTTTGTCTTCATGACTTTCGTTCTGGAACTGTGGTTCTATTCCAACAAAGGTACGTAATGTCCCACAGGAATTGGTGTATTTCCGACCTTCTCAAGCCCCAAATTTTGGCACTTTTAATGTTGGTGGAGGGGTCAGTATGGCATTATTCTACACTTCGATAAACTTTTGCCAGTCTCAAATATCCTCACCGAAAAAATCCCAAGATTAGCTCTTTTATCAATATCCCCTTGCTTTGATTTTCTCAATGGGTTTTTTTGTGGTTTTAAGAGGCATTCCGAAAAAAAATTACATTTTGCTGACAATCAAAGCAAGGACTGATTGGCTATCTTGATGAGCAGGTTCTCGGCACTTTGACCGCGATTCGAACGATTACCGAGAATGACAAACTTGATGACACCAAAAAGGTTGAAAGTATCCGGGAGCTACTTGAATCCCGCACAGCTGAACAACGTCACGTTGAAATGGATGTATAACGATGTCATCAAAAGCGATATCCATTCAACAGATTCTCATGGTTATACCGAATCCATTTTCGGAGCTACTTATCTGCTCGGATTTTCCTATGCCCCGCGAATTAAATACCTCAAGCGACAACGACTCTATATTTTCAAAGGCCGTGGTAAAGCCCAACGCTCAACATGGAAAATTAATCCCGCCGGTTATATCGATACAAAGCTGATCGAGGAAAACTGGGATGATATTCTGCGGCTGATCGTAACGATCAAACTCAAGGAGATCACGGCTTCAGAACTATTCCGGCGGTTGAACTCCTATTCCAAGCAACATGCCCTGTACCGGGCGTTGAAAGCGTTCGGCAAGATCATCAAGTCTATTTTTATTTTACGTTACATTGATAATCTCGAACTTCGCCAAATGATCGAACGTCAGCTCAACAAGATTGAGCAAGCGCACCGCTTTACCCGTGCGGTTTCGATGGGCAACCCTCGGGAGTTCATTCAGGCCGAAAAACAGGAGCAGGAGATCGCTGAGGGCTGTAAGCGGCTAATTAAAAATTCCATCACTTGCTGGAATTACCTGTACTTATCACAAAAACTCGAGAAAAACGATTTTCCGGAAACGCGCGAGGTGATTTTGAAAGCGATTGCCAGCGGTTCAGTGATTTCTT
>JAFDDW010000472.1 GCA_019310665.1 Deltaproteobacteria bacterium | reverse complement strand
TTGGCGTCGATCGGCATCGGATTTAGAATACTTCAGGGGATTTACATACCGGTCATTGCTGTGGCAGCGGCCATGGCGGCCATTGTCGGCCAGAATTTCGGGTCCAAAAAATACGTGCGAATCATCGGCACTATCTGGCGGGCCTGGCTGATTTCCATGGTATTTATGATTTGCTGTACGGTAATTTGTCTGCTGTATCCGGCAAAATTGATCAGCGTATTCAGCAATGACCCGGACGTCATTCATTTCGGTGTAATATATTTAAAAATATTTTCAATAGGCTTTGTCATGGTAGGAACCATCATGGTGGCGTCGTCGGTTTTTCAGGGCCTGGGAAAGACCTATCCCAGCCTAATCGGAGCGGTGGTGGATAATGCCCTTTTTGCAGGCCTGGTATTCACGCTACCTGTCTATTTTAGCTGGGGAATTCAATCGGTCTGGTGGATCAAACTGGCAACCGCCGCGGCAGAGACGGTTGTGGTCGCCGTATGGCTAAAGCACGAATTGTCGCAGGTGCGCGCCAATTTTGCCATCAATCGTCAGCCTGCAGAGCTTGGTTGAATATAAGCAGTGCTTAATTGTGTTATAACATGGTAGATATTCACCGCAGAGCCGCAAAGGTCGCAGAGAGTAATAATTCGACAATATAGCCTCAAGGAGATTTTCACGTGCATCTTAAAAAAGTAATGTTAAACCCCGAAAAATACCCGACCCGGGAACACTATCCATTTAATCTGGACCTGTTTCAAAAAACCCGCCGTATCGAGTTGGATATACCGGTGACTTTCTTTGTGGGTGAAAACGGCTCCGGCAAGTCAACTCTGCTGGAGGCCATCACCCGCAAGTGCGGTATCTATATATGGCAGGGGATACTTCGCCCGCGTTATAACGCCAGTCCCTATGAAAACGATCTGTACCAGACCATCAGCATCGAATGGACCAACGGCCGCCGGGTGAATGGCTCCTTTTTCGGCTCGGACATTTTTAACAATTTCGCCCGCATTCTGGATGAGTGGCTGACCATGGACCCTGGACTGCTCGAATATTTTGGGGGGAAATCATTAATGTCCCAGTCCCACGGTCAATCCCTGATGGCCTTTTTTAAATCACGGCTAAAAATAAAGGGGCTGTACATACTGGATGAACCGGAAACAGCGCTCTCACCCAAAAGTCAGCTGGAATTGCTGGAATTACTTAAAGAGGTCGGTCGCAGCGGGCAGGCCCAGTTTATTATCGCTACCCATTCACCGATTTTGCTGGCCTGCCCCGGGGCCCGAATCCTGACCTTTGACGACGCACCGGTCAGAAAAATTGATTACGAAGATACGAACCATTACCGGATTTACAAAGAGTTTATGGCCAATCCAAAAAAATATATATCATAAGTAAATATTTCACCGACAACTGCCTGCAGGAGTAACACATGCATATTCTAAGAAGACTTTTTCTTCTTTTAACGCCTTACTGGAAAACCTTGATACTGAGTGCGTTTTTGCTCATCGGGCGGGCGGGACTGGAGCTGGTGCCGCCGCTTTTTCATAAAGAAATTATCGATGGGGTCATCACCGCCTTTAATCTGAAATACCTGGGGGTTCTGATTGCTGCCCTGGTAGGTATCTATGCCTTGAGCCAACTGGTGCAGATCGGTGACAATTACATTCGCCATGCCCTGGGGGAAAAATTTATATTTGATCTGCGGGTCCGGCTGTATGCCTATTTGCAGAAAATGTCTCTGTCATTTTTCGAACGCACCTCCACCGGTGAGCTGATGTCGCGGGTGACCAATGATCTTAGTGCCCTGGAGCATTTTGTTACCCATGGCTCCGCCTTGACGGCCGTCGATCTGATCCGTTTGATCGGCGGATCCATCATACTTTTTGTGCTGGATTGGCGCCTGGCCGCCCTGGTCCTGATACCGGTTCCGATCCTTGCGGTTGCCCTGCGGCATTACAACACCAAAATCCGTCCCGTCTATCGCAGTGTCCGGGCCCGGCTGGGTGATATCAATGCCAAACTCCAGGACAATCTTTCCGGCATCCGGGTCATTCAGGCCTTCGCCCGGGAGGAAATGGAACGTCAGCGCTTTAAAACCGAAAGCGAACGCTATTACCGGGCGCGGGTGAAAGGCATCCGCTACTGGTCTGTCTTTTTCCCGGCCATAAGATTTCTGGGAGCCATGGGATCTGTGGTCGTACTGGGCGTCGGTGCCGTAATGGTGGTAAATGGAGAAATGACTTTGGGAACTCTGGTGGCCTTTCTCTCCTATACGACCTCTTTTTATGAACCCATCAATCGTCTGACCGAAGTAGACAATATTTTCCAGGAGGCAATTGCGGCCGGTGAAAGATTTTTCGAAATTCTGGATGAAACCACCGAGGTCAAAGATGCCCCCGATGCCATTGATCTACCCGCCATTCAGGGCAAGATGGTTTTTGACGAGGTTACCTTTCGATATGGAACCGGTGATAACGTCCTGCACGATATTGCATTTGAGATGGCTCCCGGAGAAATGGTTGCCCTGGTGGGTCCCAGCGGGGCAGGCAAAACCAGTATTGCCAATCTCATCTGCCGCTTTTACGACCCCAATCAGGGAAAAATTATGATCGACGGTCATGATCTGTGCCGGATTAAACTTTCTTCATTGAGGCAACAGGTGGCTGTAGTGCTGCAGGACTCTTTTCTGTTTAACAACAGTGTGGTCGAAAATCTTCTCTATGGCAAACCGGATGCCACCCGCGAGAAACTTATTCAGGCCGCCAAAGCCGCCAACGCCCACGATTTCATCATGCAGTTGCCGGAGGGATATGACACCGAGATCGGTGAACGGGGGGTTAAACTCAGCGGCGGTCAGAAACAGCGCCTGGCCCTGGCGCGGGCCATCCTGGCCGACCCGCGCATCCTTATTTTAGATGAGGCCACTTCTTCGGTGGATGCCGAAACCGAATTTCTGATTCAGCAGGCGCTGGAAAGAGTCCTTGAAGGCCGTACCTCCCTGGTCATCGCCCACCGCCTGAGCACGGTACGCAACGCCGATAAAATCATTGTCCTTGATCAAGGCCGTATCGTAGAAGTCGGCCAACAGCAGGTGGAAATAGCCGTTTAACAGAGGACAGAACAGCGATTGAGCCATTTCATTTCGGTCTTTGTTGACAGATGAATCCATACCGGGTAATTTAGGTCTAAAGCTTGCGACTTCGACAGTTCGATCTTACTTTTTTCTTTTTTCCACCGCGAAACTCCCTGCACGGTATCTTACATACGATAGAACTCTTCTGACAGCGATTGTTGATCTCCCGTTAAATTGATCGCATATTTTCCCGGCTTGTAAGTGTTTTAATCTTTTAACGCTAATAAAAACCGCGTGGAAGGAGGGTAAATATGGCTATTAAGGTTTTCATTAAACGGAAATGTCCGAAAGGCAAAGAAAAGGAACTTTTTCGCAGCATCAAGGAGATCAGACGCCGGGTCCCCCAACAGTCAGGCTATATTTCTGGAGAATACTTAAAATCAATCGACGAAACCAATGAAATCGTCACTATTAGTTCCTGGTTTTCTCTAGAAGACTGGCAAACCTGGTTTGAAAGTGAGGAAAGAAAGGAGATTCAGTCCAAAATAGATTCTATTCCGGAGGTAACGACTGAATATTCAGTTTACAGGTATATAAAGACCCGCTAATAAGGAGCCGTGAAGATGATCAAGATTCATATAAGAAGAAAAGTACCGGAAAACAAGGCGGATAATTTGAAGTCGTTGATCAATCAATTAAGGGGAATGACCATGGGCGTGCCGGGATATGTCGCCGGTGAAACCTTGAAGCGGCTGGACAAACCCGGAGAAAGCCTGGTGGTCACCAAATGGCAATCAGAATTTTATTGGGAACAGTGGCTTCAGAGCAAAGAACGTGCTGAGATTCAGGAAAAAATTGATCAGTTGCTGGGGGATGAGACTGTATACGAAATCTATGAATATGATTAGCTGAAACAGGTTGCCCGTTAAGCCCGTTGGCCCGTTAGCCGGTAAGTAAGTTAAATCCGATCGCAATCCTTTTCAACGGGCTCAATCCGCCGCAGGCGGAGAAAACCGGCCAACCTGATACTGCGCGGGGCCCTTGAACCTTATCTGAGGTTTTGAAACCACTTCATTCTTATAAAAATTTTTCTGAGAGTCCGAATAGTACCATTCCGACGATCACGGTTCCGCCCAGAGATTTGGTTAAAATGGCAAACAGAAAAGTTGGGATGGCAACAATAAACTCGGGTCGCCATAGGTCAACAGACCGGGTGGCACCGTCGGTGACCAGTGCCGGCAGTAATATAGCACTTAGTATGGCCGCCGGAATAAAATCCAGCCACTCAACCAGCCATGAGGGCAGACTTCGTTTGGTCAGATATACCAGTGGCAGCCAGCGCGGCAAAAAAGTCACAAGACCCATACCTAAAATGACTGCCAGATATTCTTTTGACACCATCCAAGCGTCCCTCTCCAGTGTTGCATCCCGGATGTAATTAATACAACCCAGATTGATTTAGTAGTACATTCTTTTCAAAAATGAAATTGGTTAAATCCCAAATGTCTTCTTTAAAACCACACCGATTGCAGCAGCGGTCATCGAGGCGATAACGATGTAAGAATTGCCCGGTATAAACATGGACAGGAACACCGCAAATATTCCGGCTATTACGGCGGTGATGACATAGATAAAACCTCTTATTTGAAATACAAGCAAACAGATGAACATGGCAATAAGGGCATAATCAATAC
>JAFDDW010000471.1 GCA_019310665.1 Deltaproteobacteria bacterium | reverse complement strand
CAGCACTCGCTTTTTCGCCAAAAAAATGCACCGCCGCTATCAGGCAGTTCAGGCAGCCTTTTCCGATCTCACGGAGGTCATCCGGGAGCGCTTTGCGGGAATTCGCATCATCAAGCGGGTCGTCGACGACCTGACCGCGTTCCAGATCGAAGGCCGGCAACTGCTTTTCTACGCACTCATTATGATTGCGATCGCAGTTTCCATCGGCGTTTTCCGCTATATCTGGCGTCGATGCCTTTTGGGTACCTCCAGAAGGATCGAAGAGGGCCTGAGAAACAGACTTTTCACCCATCTCCAAAACCTGCCGGCCTCCTATTTCGATGGTGTCACGACCGGCGATCTAATGGCCCATGCCACCAATGATATCCAACAAATTCGGATGGCCACCGGCATGGGGATGGTGGCTTTAAACGATGCAATTGTTCTGGGGCTGGCAGCCATCGGTTTCATGGCTTACATCAATGTCAAATTAACCGCCTCAGCACTCGCTTTTTCGCCAAAAAAATGCACCGCCGCTATCAGGCAGTTCAGGCAGCCTTTTCCGATCTCACGGAGGTCATCCGGGAGCGCTTTGCGGGAATTCGCATCATCAAAGCTCATGATCGCAAAGAAGATGCCGCCGCGGCAGTGAAAAGCGCCTCTAAAAACTACGTCAACAAAAACATCAGGCTGGTCAAAATTATCGGATCTTTTTTCCCCATGATGCTTCTTTTTACCAATTTGAGTCTGGCCATTGTCCTGTATATAGGCGGCCGGCAAACAATTATGCAGACCATCACCCCCGGGGATTTCGTGGCCTTTATCAGCTATCTGGGCTTGTTGACCTGGCCGATGATGGCTTTAGGCTGGGTCACCAATCTCATTCAGCGCGGCCGGGCTTCATTGGACCGCATTAATATAATCCTGCAAACCACCCCTGCAATCAGGAATAAGGAAAATGCACGCAGCCTTGATCAGGTTAAAGGACATATCGTATTCGAAAACGTTACATTTCGCTATGATTCCGGAAAAAATGGCAACGATGCCCCGGCACTTTCCCGGATCGATTTATCCATCGCCCCGGGAAAGGTGCTGGGTATCGTCGGTCCGCCCGGATGCGGCAAGTCAACCTTATTAAGTCTTATCCCCCGGCTGTATGACGTCCAACAGGGAAGAATCCTGCTGGACGGACACGATATTCGTTCACTGAACGTACAAAATTTAAGATCACACATCGCCTTTATCCCTCAAGAACCTTTTCTGTTTGCCGGAACCATCCGGGAAAACCTTGCCTTCGGCAACCGGGAGGTCACCGAACGGCAGCTCGAAAAGGCCACCCGGGAAGCGGCCCTGTATGATACCATCAAAAATTTTTCTGAAGGCTTTGACACCGTTGTGGGAGAAAAGGGTGTTATTCTGTCGGGCGGCCAAAAACAGCGAATTGCCGTCGCCCGCTGCCTGCTGCACGAAGCCGACATTTTAGTTCTCGATGATCCCATCAGCCAGGTAGATCTGGAAACCGGAACGGAAATTATTAACACCATCCGGAAAATGGCAGGGCAAAAAACGATTATCATCGTCTCCCACCGGCTTTCCGCCGTCAGCCATGCCGATCAAATCATCTCCCTGGATCAGGGACGCGTTGTGGAATCCGGCACACACAGCCAATTGATGGCATCAAACAATTACTATGCCGGGACCTTTCATCTGCAGGAAATTGAAGAGGACCTGAATGCAGTCTGATTACGGCTATTTTGAAGAAGCCCAACTGGGCAAACCCTATGATCTCAAGCTTCTGAAACGGCTTTATCCCTTTACCCGACCGTACCGGCTTTTGCTGTTCGGGTCCATCGGGCTGGTATTGTTAATCACGGCCCTGGACCTTGCTCTGCCCTATGTCACCAAAATAGCGATTGATCGCTATATTGTGCCGCAGACAGCATCGGAAATGTTGACAATCGATGCGGGGGTAAAATCTGAAGAAAGAGTTATCCGAACCGATCTAAACGATCCGCAACAACAAACCCTGGTTAATAAATATCGCAAGTTATTCACGGTTGAGGGGACCACGGCGCTGATTCCATACCAGGCGCTTTCCAAATTGAAAAAATCGGATCTGGCGTTGTTGCGTAAAGATGATGTGGCCGGCGTCACTTTTATTTCAGCTGTTTTCGTGATCCTGGTAATCATCAACTTCATGTTAAATTTCGTCCAGAAAATGATCATGGAATATACGGGGCACATGATTATGCATGATCTGCGCATCCGGCTGTTTGGCCATATCCAGAATCTGGCCACCGCCTTTTTCACCCGCAATCCGGTGGGTCGTCTGGTCACCCGAACCACCAATGATGTGCAAAATATGCATGAACTGTTCACCTCGATCATCTCCATGATTTTCAAAGATCTTTTCCTGCTCTGCGGTATTGCCGTCGTCATGCTGGTCTTGAACTGGAAACTGGCCCTGGTCTCCTTTACCGTTCTACCCCTGGTTTTATATGCGTCGATAAATTTTTCAAGGCGGGCTCGGGGGATATTCCGTGAACTGCGTGTCAAAATAGCTGAAATCAACATCCGGTTTTCGGAAACCATCGGCGGTATCCGTGTGGTTCAATTATTTAGACAGGAAATGAATAATTATCGAATGTTTAAACGGCTCAACCATGAGAACTATTTGGCCGGGATGAAACAGATTCATGTACTGGCAATATTTATGCCACTGATTGAAATCCTGGCAGCGGTGGCGGTCGCCCTCGTGATATGGTACGGCGGCGGGCGGGTGATTACCGGCGCAATGAGCCTGGGAGCGCTGGTGGCGTTTATATCTTACATCAGAATGTTCTTCAGGCCCATCCGGGATCTGGCCGAAAAATATAATATCCTGCAAAACGCCATGGCATCCGCGGAACGAATTTTCCTTATCTTTGACAGCCAGGACAAGCTGTCATGGCCCGATGCTCAAAAGGGTAAAGACCTATCCGGCCTGCAGCAGATTAAGGTGGTTCGATTTGAAAACGTTTATTTCAGCTATGTCGGCGATGAAAATGTCCTGAAAAATATAACCTTCAACATCAACACCGGAGAAACCGTTGCGGTGGTGGGCCCGACCGGTGCGGGTAAAACCTCTTTGATTAACCTGATACCCCGATTTTATGACCCCTCCGCCGGACGTGTCCTGATCAACAATCGTGATATACGGGAATTAGATGCTTCCGTCTTTCGATCGAAGATTGCACTGGTGATGCAGGACCCTTTTTTATTTTCAGGCACCATCCGGCAGAACATATTTCAGGGAAATCATAATCTGACCAAGGCCGAGGAACAATTTATTATCGAAGCCTCCAGTTGCCAACCCCTGATTGACAGGCTCGCATCAGGTTTGGATACTGCCCTGACCGAAGGCGGTTCCTCCCTATCCAGTGGTGAGCGCCAGCTTATCTCTATTGCCCGGGCCTTTGCCAGAAACCCGCAGCTGATATTGTTTGATGAAGCCACTTCCTATATAGACTCCCCCACCGAACTTCGCATACAGCAGGCACTGGAAAAACTGATGAAAAACCGGACATCGCTGGTGGTCGCCCACCGCCTGTCTACAATCCGCAATGCCGATCGGATCCTTGTTATGAACCGGGGCCGGATCATCGAAACCGGAAAGCATGTCGAACTTATGAAACAAAAAGGATTCTACTATCGGTTGCATCAGCTGCAGAACGGCAACCAAATGACGAATGTCGATTGACGAA
>JAFDDW010000470.1 GCA_019310665.1 Deltaproteobacteria bacterium | reverse complement strand
AGCCGATGCCCAGAACCATGATGTCGGTGGCATAATGCTCATCAAACGGATTTATATCATCTGGATTCATATATCACATAATTTTCCCAAGAAATTGTGTTCCATAGTAAATGCGTAAGTAGTCAAATTACACTAAATCCTTCTATCCAGTCAATACCAAAACCGAATTGACAGAGCCCTTCCCTTCCAGGATCAACTCTCGAATGGAGAGCCAAGTATCGTCACATGTCAAGACGGATTCACGCGTGGACCAATTGAAAAAAAACAGCCTCCCGCCAATGGGGGAGGCTGTGGAATTTTACCTGATATTACAATACTTTGATTTTGTAAACCTGGTTCGAATCCGGGTCTATGACATGAACGCCGCAGGCAATGCAGGGATCGAAGGAATGAACCGTTCGCAAGATTTCCAGGGGCTTCTTGGCATCGGCCACCGGTGTGCCGATCAAGGCCTCTTCCACAGGCCCCAGCTTGCCGGCAGCATCCCGCGGGCCCAGGTTCCAGGTGGACGGCACCACGTACTGGTAGTTTTTGATTTTTTTGTTTTCGATCTGGATCCAGTGGCCGAGAGAACCTCTGGGAACATCGTTCAGCCCGACGCCCATGGCGCTGTCCGGCATCTCATAGGGCTGATACGTTTTGGTATCGCCGTTTTTGATATTTGCGATCAGCTCCCCAACCCATACCTGCATTTGTTCACCGATCGCCATCGTTTCAATGCCTCTGGCAGCCGTTCGGCCCAGGGTTGAGAACAATGCTGCGGCCGGAACATTCAGGGACTTCAGGACACTATCGACAATGGGTTTAACATCCTTGTGCCCTTTGGCATAGGCCACCAGCACCCGCGCCAGCGGACCGACTTCACAGGCCTCACCCTCATAACGCGGTGCTTTAAACCAGGTGTACTTGCCGTCACCGGGTTTGTATTTCGGGTCTTCCGGCAGCGGTTTGGTCTCACCCTCATAAGGATGCAGGGAATTGCCGTCTTCATACCAGGCTCGGGTAACGTCTTCGGTAACCCGGGCTTGATGGGCCATCTTCACACCGCCCAGATTGCGTTTGATGACCACGCCTCTGGGCATATAGAGGCTTTCGGGTTCCTTATCGGATTCCGGAAGGTCACCCCAGGCCAAAAAGTTGCTGGTCCCGCCGATGGCGCCCCAATCCTTGTAAAAGGAGGCCACCGCCAACAGATCGGGGATGTATACGTTTTTGATAAAATTCTGGGTTTCTTTGGTAATGTAAAGAAATTCGGCGATACGATCCGGGGTCAGGTCTTTGACACAGGTCACACCCCCGACGACCAGGGATTGGGGGTGGGGGTTTTTGCCGCCGAATATGGCGTGCATCCGGGCAGCCCGGGCCTGCAGACGCAGCGCTTCAATGTAATGGGCAGAAGCCATCAGGTTGGCTTCGGGCGGCAGCTTGTAGGCGGGATGGCCCCAATAGGCATTGGAAAACGGGCCGAGCTGGCCGCTGTCGACAAAGGTTTGAAGCCGTTGCTGTACATTTTTAAAATATACGCTTCCCCCCTCAGGGGCATTACTTACATTGTCCGCCAATGCAGCGGTCTTCTTTGGATCAGCTTTAAGCGCGCTGACAATATCCACCCAGTCCAAAGCATGCAGATGATAAAAATGGACGATGTGATCATGCTGGAACTGGGCGCCCATGAGAAGGTTTCGAATGATACGAGCATTTTTGGGAATTTTGATTCCCACGGCATCTTCGACTGCCCTCACCGAGGACAGAGCATGGGTGTACGTTCAGACCCCGCATGAGCGTTGCACAAAATGATGCGCATCCCGGGGATCGCGTCCTTGCAAAATCAACTCAATACCCCGGAACATTTGACCTGAACTCCAGGCATTGACGACTTTGCCTCCAGACACCTCGACCTCAATTCTGAGATGCCCCTCTATTCTGGTGATCGGATCGATCGTAATTCTTTGTGCCATATGATCTCCTCCTATTTTTGAAAAAGGATGATTATTTAAACCATGTCCTGCCGATTACAGTTCCTCATAAAACGGGGTGAATTTATCCCAGAAGGCCGGTTCACTGCAGCCGATGCAGGGGGCCCCCGCTTCAATCGGCCAACTGGTGCCATCGTTGAATTTGGCAATCGGACAGTTGTTGTAGGTTTCAGGACCCCGGCAACCCATTTTATAAAGACAATAGCCTGCCGCCGCTTCTTCGGAACCAAACTCTTCGACAAACTCATCATTTTCAAAATGAGCCCGTCGCGGACACTGGTCATGAATGGTTTTACCATAGGCGAACAGTGGCCGGCCAAGGTTATCCAAGGCCGGAAGTTTGCCAAGGAGGAGATAATTAAGTACCGTACCTATGAAATTAACCGGATTTGGTGGACAACCGGCAACATTCACCGTCTTGATACCCAAAGCTTCTCCGACTCCCATGTAGCCGCCGGGATTCGGTGCCGCAGCCTGGATGTTTCCAAATGCGGAACAGGAGCCGATACAAATTACACCGGCAGCCTTGGAGCAGACGTCTTTGCCAATTTCCAGAAAAGTTCGACCACCGATTTTTCCATAGCCGCCGTTATATTTGGTGGCGATGGCTCCTTCCACCACGCAGATAAACTTGCCGTCGTATTTTTTTACCGACGCGTGTAGTTGATCCTCGGCCTGTTGTCCGGCAGCCGCCATAATGGTTTCATGATATTCGAGTGAAAGAATTTCAAGAATCAGATCATCCACATATGGATACTGGGTTCTCAAAACAGCCTCGGAGCAACCTGTGCACTCACCAAAATGCAGCCAAATGACCGGTGGCCGCTGGGCCGGTGCGGCAAACACCTCCGCCACCTTTGGAACAAAGGATGACGATAGCCCCATGGTCGCCGTGAGGAACGTACAGAACTTCATGAAGTCCCTGCGCGAGACCCCTTTGCTCTCCATTCTCTCATAAAATGCTTTTTCTTTGTCCATTTGCACCTCCTTTAAGCAATTTAGAGTCAATACTCTTACCTTTGCATCCGGTGTATCCGGATTTCAAGTATAAAAAGGCCTGAAGATAGCGTAACATCAGCATGTTGCTGCCGCATCAAAAATGCCTAAGACATTGAAAATTCGATAATAAATGAGAAAATTATGGTTGGGTGCCTGTAAAATACATATCCCTGTAATAATTACAGCATCCTTAAAAAACTAAATAGTATTTATCTTATTAGGATAGGATAGTCGAGAAGTCAACCCTAATTATTCGAATTTCACCGTTCCC
>JAFDDW010000469.1 GCA_019310665.1 Deltaproteobacteria bacterium | reverse complement strand
GCAGCGGACCGGATAACGGCCAGTGGTGGCCGACGGTTTGCAGCTGCTGGTTGTCGCGGGTGACCACCTGGTTCAGATCCATGGGAAGTTCCGGTATCGGTGGAATCTGGATCTGGGCATGTTTGCTCACAATTTCGCCCTGGGCCGTGGCAACATCAACCTTTACACCTTTTGAATAGCCGTTCATATAGCGCCCGTCATGGGTGCCATAGCCCAGGGCTTTGCTGCTGGTGTGGCAGGAGGCACACGAGCGGGCCTGCCGGACTCTGGTGTGCGGGGCCGCAGGCGCCATGTCGATACCGCGCTGGCCCTCCGGGCCGCTGTTTTCCAGATTGGCGGCCGTGCGCCAGATTTTGTTCAGCACGATCGGTTTACCGTCCGGACCGATCACCGTGGTGATTTGCTGACACCCGGGAATAATCGGGCTGACGCGCCCCTCACCGTTGATACCGAGCACCGGGTTTTCCCACCGCAGATAACCGCGAGCTTCTGTAACCTTGCCCGGACCTTTGATTGCACTCCCGTCCCATTGATTTTTTCCCTTCCGAATAATCAACCCTGACATGGCAGCCATAGCATTGAGGCGCCCAGGTGGAGTGGCAGGCATAACATTCCAGTTTTTCTAAATGGCTTTTGGCCATGATCATGGCGGAGACGGCATCCTGGGGGTTATGCCATTTTTTCGCAAGACGGATTGAATTCAGCGTCGGGACCTGAAAGTCCAGGCCACTGGCCGAATGCACGATAACTTTGTCTCCTTGCCGCACCACATTTCCGAATGGATTTCCGCGGGTGGTCAGAAGATATCCATCCCTGGCCGTATACAGCGTATTGAATTCGCGGTGGGTATCCAAGGGCTCCTTGGCCACGCCGCGAGGCGTCTTGTGGTCCGGTTCGAAACCGAATTCGTCGCCCCAGCCCAGTGGCAATTCCCACGGGTATTTTAAGGGCGTGCCGTGGCAATCCGTGCATTCGATTTCCACATATGCCAGAGTCGTGCCCATGATATTTCCGTTCCCATGCATCGCCGTGGTATTGTGGCAGTCCTGACACAGCAGACCGCCCTCGGGGTTGCCTTCTCTGCTTTTAATCTTATGATGGGTATCCCCTTTGATGGATAGATAATACTTGGTGTGCAGTTTGGTCATCTTGCTGCCGGTTTCCGTATAGGGTGTGCCGTATGGAAATTCCATCAAGCCCTGGAAAGAAACGCCGATACGTTTGCCGCGATTATGACAGGTTACGCAGGTTTCGTGAGGAATGCCGGAATAGATTTTTCCGTTTACCACCACTTTTGCTTCTCTTGAGGCCTGGATGGAATGAACCAGAGGATGCCCTTTTTTATCTTTGGCGATGGCGGGGTCCGTGCCCTCATAGAAGCCCTCATTGCTGTAGGGAATGTGGCAGGCGGCACATCCCATGCCGCGCATATCGCCCCGCTTATCCCTGCCCCGCACGCCAAGATGGCAGCGTTGACATTCATTACGAATATAGGTGTAAACTGCCTGGGCCGGGTTGGTTTTAATTGTTTCCAAGTTCACCTCGGGCAGTTTTTCGAGCTTTTCGGGAAAATTGTTGGGAAACTGCTGCATTAATTTGAGATTGTACTGTTTGTATGCTTCAGTGCCGAAAACCGGATCCGGGCCGTCCGGGTCGTCGATGTCGTAATTACCGTAACGCTTCTCATACCCGGTTGACATCGGACCCCAGCCCCAGAGTGCACCCTGGATTTTGCCGGCTTCGGTTTGCATGACGGAACGGTGCGTGGCGTAGACCCATTTAGAATGGCATAGCCCACATGTTTTATCGTTGATCCCCATGGAAGCCGCATGCCGGTTGAAGGCTTCCAGTCGGCTGCCGGGTGGAGTCCCGGAATGGGCAAACTTAGCGTCTTTTTCTTCCTTGGGGTTTCCGCCGTGGCAGACAACGCAGCCGTTGGGATCTCCCATTAAACGGCCCCGGTCATAAATCTGCTGGGCCATATCGGAGTTGTGCGCACGAATGGGCTCGAGGCCGGCATGGCATTGACCGGAGGCCAGGCATCCGGCATCGGGGGCGGGAAATCCATTCGGATCCATTTCCGGTAACGGATAATTTTCACCGTCTGCCCGTAAGGCGTAAAATAAAATCAAGATGGGAAAAAGTGAGACCAATAGGCCCATTTTAACTCTAACAGAAGAAAAACGCATGTTTTTTGCCTTTCTGTCTAACTATTAAATGATTGAGATATAATGATATTCAATTCTTCGATGGAAGGTAGCGACCCTTGAATGTTCTCACGCAAAGACGTCATATTGGGTTGGCCGGTTTACCGGTTAAACCCGTTTAGCCCGTCCAATAAGGAATTTAATCGGATTTCAATTCTCGACCGGTCAACGGGCAAACGGGGCAACGGGCTAAACCAATTATCACGTGAGCATTTTTCATCGGTCGGCAACGCAGTCATTCGGACTCGAGATGAGGCTTTGAAGCCGCTTTTATTTGCCGAAGGGGCAATGGGGATAAGAACACTCCTCGCAATCCTTGCAAAGCCCTCCATGACCCAAAAACGCCAGCTCCGCCTTACCGATTTTTTCGCCGGCCAGAATCCGGGGCAGTAGCAGGTCCAGCACCGTGATGCGGTGGTGCAGACCGCAGGCCGGCACCCCCAGCAGCGGCACATCCCCAATATAGGCTGCCAAAAACATGGCCCCGGGCAGAACGGCGGCTCCATAATGCATTTCAGTCGCTCCTGCCTGGCGTATTCCCTGGCGGGTGACATCATCCGGATCCACACTCATCCCGCCGCTGAGTATCAATAAATCGCACCCGCGCTCGAGATGAGAGCGGATGGCCCGGCTGATAAGTCCGGTATCATCCGGAGCAAATTCCAACCCGCCCACTTCGCAATCCAGAGTGGTCACTTTTTCAGAGAGAATCGAGGCAAAGCGGTCTTCAATAAGGCCATGGTAAACCTCGTTGCCGGTGATCACCAACCCCACTTTGGCTTGCCGCAATACTTTGACCGACAGAGTTGCACCGTTTTGTTGCGCAATGGCAGCCGCCCGCTCAACCGGCGAACGTTTCATGACCAGGGGAATCGCCCGGGTGGCGGCTACAAGCCCACCTTTTTTTACCAGGGTGTGATTGTGAAGGGTGGCACACATTACCTCATCAACCATGTTAAACGCTGCAAGCGATGCAGTATTGACTGTGAAAAGGCCGTCTCTTTCAGCCAAAAGTTTTATTTTACCTTCCCGGGGCTCGTTCTGCCATTCGATGCCTTCTCCGGCCAGCCCGGCGGCTAAAATAGCGGCGGCTTGGTTTTCGTGGATTTCGCCTTCTTCTAAATCGATCAAGTAGAGATTATTCTTGCCGAGTTTCTGGAGATGGCACAGGTCTTCATTGCAGACCGTATGACCCTTGTGAAAGGCGGGTCCCTTGAATTCGCCGGGGCGAATTTCGGTAATGTCATGGGCCAATTTCGTTCCAACTGCATCCTGTAGCTTTATTTTTTTGAGCATTTTTGACTCCTCTCAGATTTTATTCCTCAGACCTTTTTTACTCTCTGAGGTGCCGGGCGGGAGTACATCGCCTGGCCAGGCGCCTATAACTGCAACTTACAACAAATGAAGGGGCCTGAACAGGCGGTTTATCCCCGCCAGAATTGATTATTTTCGAATGACATCTTGAATTTGTTTGCTGCTCATTATTTCCCGGTACCCTGTTCATGTCAGGCCAGGTGATTTCCTGGGCATTTGAAAAATAAGCCTCTTCTGCGCAGGGTTTGCACAACA
>JAFDDW010000468.1:3258-4766 GCA_019310665.1 Deltaproteobacteria bacterium | reverse complement strand
TAATTGGGCGCCTCTTTGGTGATAATGACGTCGTGGACATGGCTTTCGCGCATGCCGGCGGCACTGATTTTGACGAATCGCGCTTTTTCCCTCAATTCATCCAGTGTACGGCAACCGCAATATCCCATACCGGCTTTCAACCCGCCGACCAGCTGGAAAATATTGGCAGACAGTGCCCCTCTATAGGGCACACGGCCGACGATTCCCTCGGGGACCAGCTTGTCATCTTCAGCCTGTTCACTCTGATAATAGCGATCCTTGCTGCCTTTTTTCATGGCCTCAATCGAGCCCATTCCGCGATACATTTTGTAGCTGCGACCCTGGTAAAAGACCACTTCCCCCGGGCTTTCCTCAGTCCCGGCTAAAAGTCCGCCGACCATGATACAGTGAGCACCGGCGCCAATCGCTTTGGTGATATCACCGGAGAATCGAATCCCCCCGTCGGCTATCATGGGAACGCCGGTTTTGCCGAAAATGGAACGGCAGTTCATAATGGCGGTCATCTGCGGAACCCCGATACCGGCCACAATGCGTGTGGTACAGATCGAACCGCCACCGATACCGATTTTAACACCGTCTACGCCGGCATTGATCAAGTCTTCAGCGCCTTTAGAGGTGCCCACATTGCCGGCGATCAACTCTAAGTCGTCAAACGTACGTTTTAATGTTTGGACCGCATCAATCACATTTGCGGAATGGCCGTGGGACGTATCAATCAAAATGACATCCGCCCCGGCTTTAAGGAGTGCTTCGGCCCGCTCCACCATATCGGGACCTACTCCGACAGCCGCCCCCACCCGCAGACGCCCCCGACTATCCTTGCAGGCATTGGGGTATTTTCTTATCTTTTCAATGTCCTTTGTGGTAATCAGTCCCGTCAGGCGGCCCTCTTTGTCAACCACCAGCAGCTTCTCAATCCGATGCCGGTGCAGCAGCTTTTTGGAATCCTCCAGGGCAATCCCCTCGGAAACGGTTATCAAATTGTCCTTGGTCATAACATCCGCAACTTTTTTATTCAGATCGGTTTCAAACCTGAGGTCCCGGTTCGTCACGATTCCAATGAGTTGATCCCCACTGGTCACGGGCATTCCGGAAATCCGGTAATGCCCCATTAATTCAAGAACCTCACTAACCTTCTGTTCCGGTCGAATGGTCACCGGATCAACGATCATTCCACTCTCGGACTTTTTGACTTTGTCAACCTCAACGGCCTGACTTTCAATGCTCAGGTTGCGATGGATAAACCCCATGCCGCCTTCCCGGGCCATGGTGATGGCAGCATCTGCCTCGGTGACGGTGTCCATGGCAGCGGTGACAATCGGGATATTAAGGCTTATATTTTTTGTCAATGGGGTGCTGATATTGACATCTTTTGGCAATACATTGGAATAATTTGGAATCAACAACAAATCGTCGAACGAATAGGCTTCTTCAGGTGGAATTTTCGGCATCGGTATCCTCTTTCGGGTTGCGAGTTGCGGGTTACGGGTTACGTGTTGCGCGTTACG
>JAFDDW010000468.1:0-3249 GCA_019310665.1 Deltaproteobacteria bacterium | reverse complement strand
GTTGCGCGTTACGGGTTCTGCGTTAAGGAACATTCAGCAATAACTGATAGTTAAAAATAAAATCGATAACATTCTTTTCATCAATCCCAAATCTGGAATCTAAAATCCGATATCGAGAAAGACCCAATCCTTTCAACTAAATCAACCATTCAACCTATCAACTTAATCAACCATTTCCCCAATCCTTTTAGCTTAATCAACAATTATTCATTATTTCCGCCTGAGGCGGATCAATATTCATTCGTCAATAGAGATGGGCATCGAATAGCAAATGGTCGCGCCTTTGGCAATCTTTAATTGTAACCTTGACATCATGGGTGAAGCCATAATAAAAAAGCCGTAACCGTTCACAGGTTCAGCCCGCCCAGGTGCGACTTATAAGATCATATTACGGCCCGTGTCAGGTTCCCAAATATGAATCTAAATGATTGAGCATCGAAAAGTCAGGTCTGGGCCAGGGGGTTAAGGACAAAGAAGGCATTAAAGATCCAAAGTCCTCGTTAAAAATGTTCATTTCCCCAAATAATAGCCAATTTGGCTCCAAATAGATGTATTCTGCCCGTCGTGAGCTTTCCTTCGAGAGCTCTTCGAGGGCCTCCCTTCGAGAACCTCAGGGTCTGACGACAGGGTCTATCGACAGGGTCAAATGACAGAGTCGAACGGTCTATTTTAAAAAAAGACTGGGCAAAGCGAAACCATCCTTCGACATTCGATTCGGCTGAGCTCGTCGCAGGCTGCGGTTCGATATTCGATATTCTGCGGTTCGCTGTTACGGCCATCTGAAATTTCACATAAGGTGTCAGGGAGTGGAAGTAATGCTTATCAATATTAACCAGCAAAATCCCCAGCAGCGACTCATCCAGAAGGTCGTGGATATCCTTAAAAGCGGGGGGGTCGTCGTCTATCCAACCGATACCTTTTATGGGATCGGATGCGATATCATGAACAAAAGAGCCATTGAAAGGATCTACCAGATAAAACAACGCAATAAAAGCAAGCCCTTTAGTTTTATCTGTTCCGGTCTGAAAAACATCAGCCATTATGCCAAGGTTTCGAATTATGCCTATAAGACCATGAAACGACTTTTACCGGGCCCTTACACCTTCATTCTGGAAGGATCAAAGCTGGTTCCCAAAATCATGCTCACCAAACGTAAAACCGCCGGCATTCGGGTTCCGGATAACCCAATTTGTCTGGCCCTGGTAAAAGGATTGGGAAATCCGGTCATAACCACCAGTGCCACCCGGCCGGATGGAACGATTTTCCATGATGCATCGCTGGTTCATGATTATTTTGGCAACCGCATCGATGCCGTTGTTGACGGCAGCATTGTGCCCGGTCAACCGTCAAGTGTCATCTTATTGATTGATGATATTCCTGAGGTAATTCGCAAAGGCATGGGAGATGTCAGTATCTTTGAATGAGCAGGAGGTGTCCTGCTGAACTCAGTGTTAGAATATAGACGCCCGTCTCATCGTTGGAGCAGCGACGGGACAGGCGCTTTTAAACATTTTATATTTTAAATATAATTTTTTGCTTTTAAAAATTTATTCCTCGTTTAGTTTTTCCTGGAGATTATCCCGTAAAATTTCACCAAATGAGGATGTCGCCGGGCCTATATTGTTGACGTAATCGCTGAGCAGATTCTTTTCGTCCTCAATTTCCATGCGTTTAATGGAAAGCCCGATCCTTCGTTCTTCACTGTTGATGTTCATCACCCTGGCGCTGATGACTTCGCCGACATTATACTTTCCGACCGGCGTTTTGATCTTTTCCTTACTGATCTCCGATACATGAACAAGGCCTTCAATGCCTTCCTCAAGCTCTACAAAGACCCCGAAATCCGTTAGATTGGTCACGGTGCCGGTAATCTCTTTGCCGACCTGATAGCGCTCAGCCACCGTTTTCCAAGGATCTTCCTGCAGCTGTTTTATTCCGAGGGAGAATCGTTCGCTTTCCTTTTCAATATCCAGCACGATTGCCTGGAGCATGTCTCCTTTCTTATAGAGCTCGGAGGGGTGCTTAATACGCTTGATCCAGGATATATCCGATATGTGAATCAGACCGTCGATTCCCTCGTCAATGCCAATAAACAGGCCGAAATCGGTAATATTTTTTATCTTCCCCTCAATGGTGGTGCCGACGGGATATTTTTCGGCGATAACGTCCCAGGGATTGGGAACTACCTGCTTCATTCCCAGAGAGATCCGCCGGCTTTCAGGTTTAATGTCGAGTACCACGGCCTCAACTTCTTCTGCGACAGATACAACCTTGGAAGGATGGCGAACTTTGCGGGTCCAGGACATCTCGGATACATGGATCAATCCCTCTATTCCTTCCTCCAATTCCACAAACGCGCCGTAATCGGTCAGGCTGACAACCACGCCGGTAACCCGTAATCCCACGGCATATTTCTCCGCCGCAATCGACCAGGGGTCATCAGTGAGTTGCTTCATCCCCAGAGAGACCCGCTCCTTTTCCAGATCATAACTCAATATTTTTACGGTAATCGTATCACCAACGGAAAAAAGCTCTGATGGATGCTTGACCCGTCCCCAAGACATGTCGGTGATATGAAGCAGTCCATCTACGCCGCCGAGATCGATGAATACCCCGTAGTCCGTGATATTTTTCACGATGCCTTCGACAACCTTGCCTTCATAAATTGATGTCAGGGTGGTGGATCGCTGTTCTTCACGTTCCTTTTCTAAAATAGCCCGCCGGGACAAAACGATGTTACTGCGCTTTCGATTGTATTTCAGGATCTTAAATTCAAAAGTTTTGCCGACAAGCTCGTCGAGGTTGCGGATGGGCCGCAGGTCCGCCTGGGAACCGGGCAAGAAGGCCTGAACCCCGATATCCACCGAAAAACCGCCTTTCACCCGGTTGGATATGACACCCTCAACCGTACCGTCATCATCATAGGATTTTTTAATTGCATCCCAGGTTTTGATATTGGCAGCCTTTTCCTTGGACAGGACCACACGCTCTTCCTCGTCATCCCACCACTCGACCATTACTTCTACGCTGTCTCCCATTTCGGCGGTGATATTGCCATCTTCGTCTTTAAATTCAGACAATCGGATCTGTCCCTCGGATTTGTAACCGATGTCTACAAGAACATGGTCTTTGTCGATTGAAATTATCCGACCGGTGACAACCTCCCCTTCGGCAAAACGCTTGAAGCTTTCTTCATACAGATTCATCACATTTTCCATGCTGTCGCCGGATTCCTGACCGGTTTCGGCA
>JAFDDW010000467.1 GCA_019310665.1 Deltaproteobacteria bacterium | reverse complement strand
TCTCTTTTTATGCCTTGAACCCGGAACCTCTGGACCTTATTCTTTAAAAACCTCAGTCTCATGGTGAAACGCCTGCCAGGCAAACCAATATGAGTAGGTGGCAGGAATCGGTTTGCCCTGGGCATCTTTGACGGAGACCACCTCACCATCGGGGTTGACTTCTATTTGAATTGAATGATTACCCAGGGTATCCGTAAGGACACCGGGACGTTTGCTCAGCCATTCAAGAGGATAGGCCTTGGTATGATTATCAATTTCAATACCGAGTATGCGCTCTTTGGCAGACATGTCTCGGCGCACATCTCCCACCGGAAACATCAGGCCGCCGATGCGATAATATCCTTCATAGGGATCGAGGGCATAATTGCGAGAATATCCGGTATCGTCTGAAAGTATCATAGTCTCAGGATTCTTCTTTTTCCAGGTTTTCCACTTTAATCGCCCTGATGGCAGTATTTGCAGGGTATTTCCTACCCGCGGGCCTGAAATAGCCTGTTGCATCAATTGTGACCAGAGGCTCTCGGTCTGGTGGTCATATAAAAGAACGTTGCTTTTATACAATCGTCCGGAAACACCGAATGTAAGTGTTTCTCCACCCACTTTTCGGGAGTACACGACTCCCGTCTGGGTAAGCGGTCAGAATGTCACCACAATCGGAACACCGTTGATGGTATCGTTGACCACTTCATGCCAGTTTAAGATTTTGATTGGATATGCGCGAGCCTGATTGCCAATTCTGACTCCGATAACATCGTCCGATTCATCCAGAAATCCGGCTTCGGCCGGTTGCACAAAATTAGGCTCCAGAATCGCCGGAATACCGTCTTTGGGAGGACCACCCGACAGGATCTCCTGTTGAGGAACAATGGCATTGTCGATTTTAAAGCCGGATAAAAATACAAATATAGCCAGCAATGCTATACTTACGGTCATTTTTTTCATTTTCAACCTCCCAACCCGGACAAGCCGGGATTGACTATTGAATATTGAATATTTGTGGAAGTCGCTTCGCTCCGTCTTTATTATAACCTAGGTTGAGCGGTTCAGTTTAGGTATAAACACCTGGTATTTTCAGCATGGAAAACCAGAAATCAGTAAACGAGTAAAATAGCATGCCTTGATTTTTTCTTTTAATAAAATCGATAGAATACCTTAACTTTAGGCATTTTAGTGCAATTTAGGCATTTTAGGCATTTTGTAGTTTAGGCATTTAAGATGCAATTATAACTGGATTGCCGCAGAGTGATCGGGATGTTGGTGTTGGATGGGATGGTTGCGGTGCAATTGATTTGACAGCCCATTCAAAAATCCGTTGCTTCGAATTTTTAAATGGGCATTGATGGTTTCGAATGGGTGCGAAGAACCTTGAGGCGGATTATCTCAGGATCCGGACCTGCCGTCATCACAAGGCCCGTCCAGGTTATCGAACCGTGAGTGTTCGGCCGTGGTGCTTATTTCGCAGGCATCCAGTCCTTCAGCCTGCATGGGTTTATCGCAGCATTCCGGAATATTCGAGTCCTCGGCATTTTGCTCTGTTTTGTTGCCGCAAATCACACATTCGAAAGTTATCTTTTCGGCCATGAATTCCTCCCTTAAATTGATCGATAATATAAATTTTCCTTCAAAATAAGGGATTGTGGGCCGTATGTCAAGCATGTTTCTCCATCCCAAACCACCATTCAGTATCACCAGAAGGCGTCTATTGTTATGTCGCCCTGCCCTTTCAGGCATTACAAAATTTTTCCCAGATGGGAAGAAAAAAAATTTGGAACTAATAAAAAGGCCACATTGACCCGAGTTGCTGATGGAACCTTTCGTAGGTTGGGTTGATCCGCCGGAGGTGGAGAAACCCAACGTGGATGATGCCTTTCTTGGGTTATAGGTCCAAAAAGATTTGATGGCTGCTTGCCAGATTAAACAAGCGCACCGGTTGGATTATATTTTGACAACTGCTCAATATTACGCCATATAGTATCTGTTTCTCATTTCTGAACAAGCCAATCCTCTGGAGACAGGATACGTTGTAACAATGAAACAAATTGCCATCGCTTTGGTTCTGGAACCATCTCATGAAACTAAAATATAAAATCTTGTTGTTATATATCGGCGTCAGTATTCTCATTTTAGTAATTATTGGAACACTTCTTTCCTCGAAACTGCAAAAAACGATCTACACGGACATCTATGATGATTTCCAGAATCAGCTGTCCCATATCGATTTTGCCTTATCCAGTGTCGTCAAGGGCGTTGAAGGGGATCTGTTGGGCATCGTGGCGGCAGACCGGGTACGATCAAGAGATGACAATAATTTTACCAATTTCACGGCCGCCGACCCGGAAAGCTTCCAATACAATATTGGAGAACCGGAACAAAAAATAATTAACATCTTCAACGATTACCGCATCACTCACGAATATGTGAATTCCGTATACATGGGACGGGAAAACGGCGGATTTGTGAGATCCCACAAAAGAAGCCGCTCGACGAAATATGATCCGAGACTCAGACCCTGGTATGTGCTGGGCAAAGAAAACCCGGGAAAAGTAATGATCACCGACCCCTATCGCTCGGTCACCTCGCCCGATGTCAATATCGGAATTGTAACCGCCTTGCTCGATCAACAGGATAAGGTCTATGGCGTGGTAGGCATCGATATCACCCTGGCCAATCTGACGGCCTACATAGAAAATGTTAAAGTCGGTCACAACGGGTACATGGTTTTGCTGGATCACAACGGTACCGTGCTTGCCAGCCGTGACAAAGAAACACTTCACAAAAACATACGCAATCTTTACGGCAACGATCTGCAAGGAATTTTCCAAACCAACCGGGGCCATGCGACATTGACCAGCCATTCGGAGAAAAAATACTTTGTTCATTACACATCCCCAAAGCTGGACTGGAAACTCGCCATGGTCATTCCGGTCCATGAAATCGACAGTGAGGTCATGGCCGCTGTCACTCCGATTATATTGACACTTTGTGCCGGGCTGTTGATGCTCAGTGTCCTGACCATGCTCGGATTGCAGCGCTTTGTGATCAACCCTGTGAAAAAACTTTATAAAGGAACCGACCTGATCACCCGTACCGGCAGGCTGGATCATCGCATCGAAATTCAATCCCGAGACGAACTCGGCCATCTGGCCCGATCGTTTAATGAAATGATGGGCAACATTCAGAAATCAGATGCCGCCCTGAAAGCATCGGAAAAGGAAATAAAGAAACATCGGGATAATTTGGAAGACCTGGTG
>JAFDDW010000466.1 GCA_019310665.1 Deltaproteobacteria bacterium | reverse complement strand
GATCACAGCCGACATAACCGGTGTCGCTACCCCGACCTGTTCTCCAAGTTTCTGGAGGAACACCAGACCATACCCCACATCTTCATTGAAATACCGGTAATCCAGACTAC
This sequence comes from Deltaproteobacteria bacterium, assembly GCA_019310665.1. GTDB lineage: Bacteria > Desulfobacterota > Desulfobacteria > Desulfobacterales > JAFDCJ01 > JAFDCJ01. The sequence goes on along the minus strand of JAFDDW010000466.1, from coordinate 3,150 downwards.
TCTGAGCTTCGATAAGGTTGGGAACAATATGCCGGTTCCTAAAACAACACTACATCCGCAAAACGGCAAAGAAAATGAGGGGAGTTTTCTTTCATTTGAGCAGGACGATCTATTAAAGGATATAGTGGATCCTTTTAAATCAACCTGCTATGCCTGGAGAGGTAGCACCATTCCATGCGATTTTAAACGACAGTACGCAGAACTCCTGTTCGATAAACCCATCCCCGATCCCCGCTTTAAGGACAACAAAGACGGCACGATGACCGACAACCTAACCGGGCTGATCTGGCTGAAAAATACGAATTGCTTCAAAATGATGGATTGGGAAGGTGCTATCCAGGCAGCGAAATATCTGAAAGATGGAGACTGCGGCCCGGATTCAGCACTTCTTCTTTCTGATGGCTCGTCAGCCGGAGACTGGCGTTTACCAACCATGCATGAACTTTGTTTATTAATCGATTATAGTAAAAGAAATCCTGCTTTACCAAATAGCTACATTTTTCCAGATTTTCCAAGCGGTTACTATTGGTCGGCGACCACCCTTGATCATCATCCCGGACTAGTATGGATTGTGTATATGGAATCCGGTACGACCTGCTATGAAGGGTTCAAAAATCATGCCGGCCATAGTTGGCCGGTCCGTGGACCAAAGGAATAATCCGCTATTTAAGAACAGTAAATATTCCCGCTGTGATGTGTTTCTCCGCTAAACGCAGTTTATTCGATCATTTCGATAATTTCTTCAACGGATGTATATCGTCTGTTCTGCGCTGTTGCCGTTGGTTCGAATGTCAAATAACCTAACGCGAACCCCAAACCCCTGCGCAGGGCGGTATCTTCTTTAATCGCCTGGAGCCAGCCCTTATCCGCAATTTTTATTACATACGGCAGACTCGTGTTCGATAAAGAACAGGACGCAGTTTTAGCAACTGCCGAAGGTAAATTGTCCACACAATAGTGCCGGATGCCGTTGACTACATAAGTCGGTTCGTCATGAGAGGTAGGCACACAGGTTTCAATGGCTCCGGCGGGATCGCAGGATATATCCACGATCAGCGCTTCCTTTTTCATTAGTTTGAGCATCTCTCGGGTCACAATATGTTGATCCGACTGGGGTGGCCATTTGACGGCATTGATTAACAAGTCGATTTTAGGCAGCATTTGGCGGACATTATAATCGTTTAAATACAACGTTTTTATGTGGGGCAAAATTTTTTGGCGGATATCTCTTAATTTTTCTAAATCGATATCCAGCATAGTCACGTCAGCTCCCAAGCCAATGGCATAGCGCGCCGCTCCGAGCCCGACACTGCCGGCACCAAAGATCGCCACGTTAGCCGGTTCAGCACCAACAGCTCCTCCGACTAAGATTCCACTACCGCCGCTGATGGTTAACATATAGTACACACCCATAATTAGCCCAACTTCACCTGCAATTTCACTCATGGGAGTAAGCAGTGGATATTTGCCGTCATCGGTTTCAATATCTTCATAAGCAATTGCGATTACCTTTTTATCTAACAATGCCTGGGTTTCTTCAGGATTGTTGGCTGAATGAAGATAGGTAAAAATTATCTGCCCTTCTTTCAAAAAATCGAATTCTTCCGGGAAAAGTTCTTTGACTTTAATAATCATTTCTCCCTTTTGGTACACCGTTTTGGCATCGGGGGATAATATTGCCCCAACTGAGGTGTAGTCTTCGTTGGATATGCCGCTGCCCACACCGGCTTGTGTTTCAACTATAATTTGGTGCCCTTTTGAAACGAGCGCATCGACTGCGGGTGGTGTAATCGAAACTCTATATTCATTTTTCTTTGTTTCTTTGGGTACGCCTATAATCACGGATTCACCTCTTTAGCCTATATTCATCATCAATTCTTTTCTTTACTCATAATGGTTCAGGAGTTAAAACGTGATCCAAAGTGTTTCGGGGAGCGCATCATCTTATAGATTCCCCGACTATCATTGCATAGTCAGGGATTCAACTTACCGGTTTCAAGATAAAATTTTAGCGCATGTTTGTCCATGTTGGCAATTCCAAGTGCTTCCGCATAACGTCCAGCGGTTTGTAATCATTGGCTCCATATTGTTTTTCAAGATTGATATATGAAGTAGCTTGCATTTAAAGCTCCGAGGAATTAATTAAAAAAAGTTCGAACACCTTTTTGTGAATCTTTTTATGAGAACCAAAATTATCAAGCTACATCTGCATATTTTTCTACGCCAACAGTTTCTCCAATTCTTTCGCAGTGTGCTTTGAAAGCCCTAAAGTTTCCATTGTGCGCCTGGCTTCACCCAAATAATCTCGATTCATCAACAGAGAAACCAGTGCGATCACAGCCGACATAACCGGTGTCGCTACCCCGACCTGTTCCCCAAGTTTCTGGAGGAACACCAGACCATACCCCGCATCTTCATTGAAATACCGATAATCCAGACTACTCTGAGCTTTGACCCCCTGGAATCCCGGCGCAGTGTTAAAGCCCTTGTCATACGTGGCTTCTGTCATATAGCCCTGGATGACGCCTAATTGCGGGTCGGGAATGACGTCCACGCCCAATTTTTTTCCAATGGCGATCCGTTCTCTATCAACTGCTTCAATCAGCTTACCAACCGCAGGAGTGACGCCCTCGTGATAAAAATCGAAATCACCCATGGTTCGTTCGATTAGCGCGACATTCATGAGCGTAAACGCGGGATGTATGACCGGGTTGCCGTTCTGTAAGCTGGTCTGGAGTATATTCTTTGCCGTGCTCATCGTGGGATAGACATCGCGCACCTGCTCCAACACATAATTGGTATTTTGCGCCGGAACCGCCGCCAGGAACAACCCGCCTTTGAGCTTGTTAAAAATCCTGATTTTACCCGGCTCAAGCAATCGAACGGCATACGGCAGTGTCGACGTTTCTGCAACGACAATATCTTCATCCCGAAGATCCAGTCCCGCGCCGTTTTTAAATTCAACACTGCCACCACAGGAACTTGGGCACACGATCACGATCTGCCCTTGCTTGATGTATGGCTCACAGGCTTCGGCAAAGGGTCTGGTGCTGTACGCCGGACCAACGGCATATATGATATCAGCTCCATCCAACGCTTTTTCAATCTCGTGTCCGGCAGAGACCACGGGCTGAAATCCTTCAAGTATGC
>JAFDDW010000465.1 GCA_019310665.1 Deltaproteobacteria bacterium | reverse complement strand
GGCGCCTGTTTTTTGGATCCGGTCACCGATATCGTCAAATAACTCCGAAGGGAAGGGCCCCTGACCCACCCGGGTCGTGTAGGCCTTTACAATACCAATGATTTCGTCGATCTGATTAGGACCGACCCCAGAGCCGCAGCAAGCGTTTCCGGCCAGGGTGTTTGAGGATGTTACAAAGGGATAGGTGCCGTGATCGATGTCCAGATGGGTCCCTTGGGCTCCTTCGAACATGACATGCTGTCCGTTCTTAATTGCTTCGTTGATGACAACCGAAATGTTGGCCACATGGGGCGATAAGCGTTGGGCATATATTTGGTATTCATCGATGACCTCTTGGGGATCAAGCGTCTCGGCGGAAAGGTAATTTTTCAGATAAAAATTTTTTTCATCCAGGATGGTGGTTACCTTTTCGGCAAAACCGTCGGGATCCAGCAAATCGACAAATCTGATCCCTCTGCGAGTGGCCTTGTCCTCGTAGGCCGGACCGATTCCGCGCCCGGTGGTTCCAATTTTTTTATCACCTTTAAATTGCTCCCGGGCGTGATCGACACTTCGGTGGTAAGGCATGATTACATGGGCTCTTTCGGAGATCTTTAATCGGTCCATACCGACATTGATTCCCCGGTTGCTCAAGTTTTCCATTTCTTCAAGTAAAACGGCTGGATCGACAACGACACCGTTGCCAATAATACAGGTTTTATCCTGTAAAATTCCGGATGGAATCAGATGGCATATAAATTGTTCGCCAGCGACCACCATGGTATGGCCGGCGTTGTTGCCCCCCTGAAATCGAACCACCATGTGGGCATGTTCGGCCAACAGGTCAACTATTTTACCCTTGCCTTCGTCCCCCCATTGGGTTCCGACAATTACGACATTTGCCACAACGTTATCTCCTTAATTCGCAGAGTTCAAACCTGGTTGAATAGTTTATTGGTTGATCTGGAGTTACTAAATAGTTTACCATAGCCTCAAATAACCTAACCCGGATAAACCGGAAATCGATCTGCCGAAGGCAGACCTCAACTTTAGGCATTTTAGGCAATTTGCAATTTTAGGCATTTCTTTTAAATTCGTTTGGCACGGAAAAAATTCTGCATCAAATTCCGGCAATCCTGCTCGCATACACCCCTTGTAATTTCCAAGCGGTGATTGAGGCGGTCATCCTCAGCAAAATTATACAATGAACCGGCGGCACCCCATTTGGGATCACCGGCGCCGAAAACAACCCGTGAGATCCTGGCGTGTACGATGGCCCCCATGCACATAATGCAGGGCTCTACGGTAACATACAGCGTTGTATTTAACAATCTGTAATTGTTAATCTTATGTGCTGCTTCCCGCAGGGCCAGAATTTCGGCATGGGCGGTAGGGTCGGCCAGATCGATCGTTCGGTTATGTGTGGCGGATAATATTGTCCCGTTTTCAGAAACGAGTATTGCACCTATCGGAACTTCAGCCATTTGTCCAGCTTTTTTTGCCTCGCTCAAAGCCAGATTCATGTATTTTTCATGGGATACGATCATTTTCGCGACTCACGTAAATTTGCAATAATTTCAATTCATTCTTCCAGAAACGAGCAACCAGTGACCAGAGGCCAGTATCCCGTATCGATCATCCATTATCAATAAACAAAGGCATTGACAACAATAACACTTTAGCTTATGTACGACATAAATTTCAAATGCTTTTGCAAGCGCCAGTAGCTCAGCCCGGATAGAGCGCCGGACTACGAATCCGTAGGCCGCAGGTTCAAATCCTGCCTGGCGCACCAATAAAATCAAGGGTTTACAGCCATAATGCTGTGGCCCTTTTTATTTTGAACACCAGTTTTGCCATAATTTTGCCATAATTGCGCTTTAACCATTGTTACTCTTCCTTACTCACTATTCCCTTATAAATACCATCGAACTTGGCCCCATCCTCATGGTTTCCGGCATTTTCAATATATTTGCCATAGACCCTGATGATCATATCGGTGTCTCGATGGCCCATGACTTTTGCAATCCATAATGGATTTTCGCCACAACTTAATGCATGGGTTGCAAAACTATGCCGTGTTTGTTTCATTTCCCGGTAAACAAGTTCCGCTTTTTTTAAGGTCGGCATCCAGACTCTTCGCCTAAGATGGTTTGGATCAATCCTTTTGCCTTGGGATGTGCAAAAAAAGTATTCGCCTTTGAATTGGTCATAGATCTTTTTTTGCGCAACAAGAGCGTCGTACATTACCGGCAGCAGCTTAATCGTCCTTCTGCTATGCCGGTTTTTGGTTCTGCCTATCATAAATTTGCCATTTTCATCTCTTGTCGCAGCTCGGGAAATTTTTATCGTTCTTTTGGTCCAATCAATATCCGTAGGTCTAAGAACAATCTGCTCCCCCTGCCTGAGACCTGAACTGAAGGCGAAAAGAAAGTACGGTCGCCAGTGGTCCGGCAAGTGGGATATTAATTTGCTTTGCTCGGCCAGGGAAAAAGGAAAAATCTTTTCATAGGCATCTGCCTGCGGCAATCTTTTAAAGCCAAAAAACGGGTTGTAGGAACTGCCCCAGCCATATTCGATTGCGGCATCTTTGCAGATCATCTTCAATGGGACAAAGATTTTGTTAATGGTTTCGTTACCAATTGATTTTTTCCGATATTGCTGTTTTTTTGCCCAGGAAACGAACCGGTCAAAGGTGGACTTGTTCAAGTCGGCAAAGCTCATTTCGCCAAAATAGGGCACTAAATAAATGTCGATGTAACTTTTGTAGCCCCAGAGCGTCCTTTTTGCTACGCGGCCGGAATCTTTTAACAAGTCGTACCAGGCCAGAGCGTAACCTTTAAACAGCACCTGGTCCGGTGTTAAGTTTTCGCCGAACAACAACCTTTCCTTTTCGGTGAGATAATCCTTATTCCTGCTGTTGGGGAAAATCTCCGCAAATTTAAAACTACCCGATTTGATTGCCATAATAATCTTGTCCAGCTGATCCCGGACATGCTTGGCGTTTGACTCATTCCACGGAAGATTGGAGCTTTCCCGAACACGCTCTTCGAGGTAAACAAAATCAACGTAAACTTTGCCGTTGATTTTCCGGACAGATCCTTCCCTGTTTTTGTTGATGCCGGACTTTCTCGAAGCTTCATCAATTTTAGGTTTGGAAGGAAAAACAACAATTTTTGTTTGTGATTTTAAACCATTAGACATTTTATGCTCCTTTCATAGACCACCTCCTTCCACTGATTTTCACCGCTAAGAGTCTTAGCAGAGTATGGTGGTTCTTGGT
>JAFDDW010000464.1 GCA_019310665.1 Deltaproteobacteria bacterium | reverse complement strand
GGCATAGTCCTGCCCTATCGGACGACGACGGGTCCCACTTCCCAATTCAGATCTCTGTCCTTTAAATTCCGCATTCCGCATTCCCACTTCCCAATTCAAGACTCTGTCATCTGACATCTGCCATCTGACCCGTGCCGCCTATCTTCCGCTCCCGGCCCTTAAACAGATGGGTGATATCTTTAACTATCAGATACAGGGCCGGAACATAGAGCAGGGTCAATATGGTGGCCACCAGCAGTCCGAAACAAAGGCTCACCGCCATCGGGACCAGGAATTGGGCCTGAAAACTGCGCTCCAGAAGCAAGGGGAAAAGGCCGGCAATCGTGGTGACCGAAGTCAGCAGCACCGGTCTGAACCTGGCCCTGCCGGATTCAATCACGGCTTGGTTAACACCCATCCCGCTGCGCACCGCCCGGTTGATGAAATCAATCAGAATCAGGGAATCATTGACCACAATTCCGGACAGAGCCACAATTCCGAAGATACTTACAATCGTAAATTCCAGGCCCAGGATCAGATGGCCCAGAATGGCGCCGATCAAGCCGAAAGGAATGGCCATCATGATAATCAGCGGCTGCATGTACGACCGGAATTGACTGGCCAGCAGCAGGAAAATGCCCATCATCGCCAGAAAGTAGCCGCTTTTTATGCTGTCCAGTGATTCCCGGGTCCTCTTCTCCTGTCCTTCCAGGGCATAAATTAAACCCGGATAGCGTTCGACCAGACCGGGTAAAAAATTGGAATCCAAATCGGCGACGATCACGCTGGCATTGGCTAGGGTTTCGTCTAAATCTGAAATAACAGAAATGGTTCGTTTGCGATCGACGCGGTTGACGACCGAATATGATCTGCCGGAGATGATATCAGCCACTTCTTCAATGGGGATCTCCTGGCCATCCAGAGTGCGGATGCGCATATCTTCAATCCCCGCAATACTGCGTCGTTCTTTGTCTGAATAGCGAACCATGACTTTGACATCGTCGCGGCCCCTTTGAATGCGAAGGGCTTCATCTCCGTAAAACGCCTGACGAACCTGTCTGGCCAGATCCCGCATGGTAATCCCGATAGACCTGGCACCGTCCTTTACCCGGATTTTTTTCTCCTGTTTGCCGGGTTTAAAATTATCGGTAATGTCAAAAGTACCGGGATACGTCGCTATCTCGGACTTCAGTTCGGCGGCGGCCTGCTTGAGCAGGTCAAAATCCTGACCCCTGAGTTGAATCTCGATGGGATTGCCCGCCGGACCGCCTTCCAGAGTGGCGAATTGCAGCCGTTCCAGACCGGGTATTTCCCCGATCAGATTGCGCCATTTAGCGAGAATGGCGTGGGTCGATATACTGGGTCGCTTTTCTGAAGACGCAAGCTCCAGCCATACCTCCCCGACGTGGCTGCCGAATTCAGGGGGTTTAAAGTCGCGCCGGGGAATAGCCCCGACAATGGAGAAAGTGTTTATTACCAGCCGGCCGTTTTTCTCGGAAAAATCAGAATACACGGTGTTAAGCTTAAAAGATTCTTTTTCAAGATGGGCGACAGTTTCTTCGGTTAATTTGAAGGGCGTTCCGAGAGGATAGACTATTTCTGCGACAATCCAGTCACTCTCCCCTTTGGGGAAAAAAACAAAGGCGACATACCCCCCGGCGATGATGCCCAGGCTGATTATCAGCACACCGAATCCGATAGAAAACGTAAAATACTTGTTTTTGACCACGTATTTAATAGCCGGTGAATAAACCCGGTCAATGACAGCCTGAAGCCCTTGCTCAATTTTTCCACGCAGTCTTTCGTGCCAGGATGTAAATTTGCGGTCTTTTTTCTCCGTTTGCGTCAGGGCATGATACAAATGGCACGGTAGAATTATCAGAGCCTCACCCAGCGAAACGATCAAAATAATTATGACGGCCATGGGCATTACCGCTATGAATTTACCCATGAGTCCTGCAATAAACAACAGCGGTGAGAAGGCCACTATCGTTGTACTGACGGCCATTATCACCGGTCCGCCGACTTCTTTTAAGCCATCTACAACCGCTACTGAAGGGGATTTGCCCCGGGTATAGTGGGAATAGACATTTTCACCCACAATAATGGCGTCATCCACCAGGATTCCCAGGGTCATGATAAAGGCAAAAAGCGATATCATATTAATGGTTTGATCAAACCCGTTGAGCACCGCAAAAGCAGCCATGAATGAAATCGGTATGCCGATGGCAACCCAGAATGCCAGGCGTAAATTTAAAAAAAAGGCCAGGGCGATAAAGACCAGAAAAATACCCTGAAGACCGTTGCGCAGCATTAGATCGATGCGGCCTTCAACCATGGTGGATATATCTCCCCAGACGGCGATTTCAAGATCTTCAGGGATTTTTGATTTCTGCGTCTCGACATAATTACGGGCGATAGTGGCAATTTCAATAATATCCTGCTCACTGGTTCGGCTCACCTGGACGATGGCGGCCTGCTTGCCGTTAAATCGTGTTTTAAGATCTATATCCTCAAAGCCATCGATTACCTTCGCCACCTGCCCCAGCCTTACGACGGTTCCATCACTCACCGTAATCAGGGGCAGTCTCTCAAACTCTGGTCCGGTGTACAGCTGACCCTTGGCCCGGATCAGGATCTCCCCCTGTTCGGTTTTTATTTTGCCCCCCGGAAGATCGATGCTGCCCGATCTTACCGCGCTGACGACCTGATCAAAGGAAATGCCGTAACGACGAAGATCCTCTTCAGAGACTTCAATGGCAATTTCGTAGTCGCGGACGCCGACAAGATCAATTTGGGTAATTGAAGCGGGTTGTTTGAATTTGAAGGGTTTGAGGATGGAAGCAACCAGGCTTTGCAGTCCGCCGTTTTTTGTCGGTGCTGCAAATTTGGCATCTAATAGGTCATCCCGGATGCCTTCAGCAACCTGCCGCAAGCGTGCCTCCGAAACTTCTCCGAAAATTGCCACGGATATGGTCGGATCCTGGTTGATAATATCGATGACGATGGGTTCTTCAGCCTCATCGGGGAAGGTATCGATACGATCCACTTCCGCTTTAATCTCATCTAAAATTTTCTGAGTGTCCGCGCCGGTTTCAAGTTCTACCAGGACTTCGCCGTTTCCTTCCCGGGCCGTTGATATGATACGGTCAATGCCTTCGATGCTCCCGATTCGCTCCTCGATTTTAATACAGATCCCCTCTTCGACCTCTCCCGGACTCGCCCCGGGGTAAGGGACCGATACCCCGATCATATCCAGAGAAAACTGGGGAAACATTTCCCGG
>JAFDDW010000463.1 GCA_019310665.1 Deltaproteobacteria bacterium | reverse complement strand
TATGTTGGGTTTCGTACCTCAACCCAACCTACGAAAATCAAGCATCTTGCGCGCCATGATCTAAACGGCGAAACCCAACAAATCGATTTAGCTGGGTTTTCGTTCAACCACTAGCTAAGCTTTATAGTCTATCCCGATCAGTGGTCCTCAATACCATGAACTGTGAACTCGAGGCTGTGAGCTTTGAATTGACTTGTCTAATTATTGGCAATACGATACAAGAAATCCCGTAGCATACATCGGTTGAAGAACTTTGATACTGCGCCTAGTCGGCGCAAATACTAATCACTTATTGCTTTGGAGACTGGAGATTGCCATGAAAAAAATCAGCCTGTTGCTGTGTCTGGGAATTTTTCTTTTACCGGCCGTAAACTCCCCGGCTGCTGATATATCGATCAGCGAAGCGAGCTCCGAATGTATTGACTGTCATGCATCGGTTCATCCCGGGATTGTTAAAGACTGGCAAAACAGTCGCCATGCAAATATTGCCCCCCAAGATGCCATGGCTGTAGAGGGGCCGGCGCGCAAAGTATCAAGCAAAAATGTACCCGATAATTTGAAAGGCACCGTGGTCGGATGCGCCGAGTGTCACATGCAGCGACCCGAGGCCCATGCCGATACCTTTGAACACAACGGCTATGAAATACATGTGGTTGTCAGTCCCAAGGATTGCAGTACCTGTCATTCCCAGGAGGACGAGCAGTATTCTAAAAATCTCATGGCCAATGCCTATGATAACCTGGCTGAAAACAAGCTGTATCAAAAACTTCAGCGCAGTATCATTGGCACCAAAAAAAGAAGCAAAGGCCGAATAATCTGCGGGCCGGCCGATGAAGCTACCAAAGCTGAGGCCTGCTATTATTGCCACGGGACCAAGCTCAAAGTTGTCGGCCAGGAAACCCGGGATACGGAAGCTGCCGGTGAACTGGAATTTCCCGTCATAGAAGGCTGGCCTAACCAGGGTGTGGGCCGGGTGAATCTTGACGGCAGCCTGGGTTCCTGTTCCGCCTGCCATACCCGGCACGCCTTTTCAATCGAGATGGCGCGTAAACCTGACACCTGCAAAGAATGTCACGTCGGGCCTGATGTGCCGGCCTTTAAGGTATACGCGGCCAGCAAACACGGCAATATTTACTCCGCCATGCACAAATCATGGGATTTTAGCGCCGTGCCCTGGACCATCGGCAAGGATTTTACCGCACCGACCTGCGCCGTCTGCCACGTCAGCCTGCTGGTCAACGGGGATGAAGAAGTGGTATCTGAAAGAACCCACCAGATGAATAATCGCCTGCCGTGGCGTATATTCGGCCTGGTGTATGCGCATCCCCACCCGCAAAGTCCGGATACGTCGATTATCCGTAACAAGGACGGTCAGCCGCTGCCGACGAGTCTGGATGGCACAATTGCCGTTGAATTTTTGATCGACCCCAAAGAGCAAGACACCCGCCGCAAGTCTATGCAGGCGGCCTGTTTGAACTGTCATGATTCTTCCTGGGTAAAGGGGCATTGGCAGCGTTTTGAAAATACGATCCAAAAAACCAATGGGGACATTCTAATTGCAACCAGTATCATGGGCGACATCTGGCAGGGCGGATATGCGGATTTGGAAACCAACCCCTTTGACGAAGCCATTGAAAAAAAATGGACGGACACCTGGCAATTTTATGCCAATACCATTCGTTTTGCATCGGCCATGGGCGGTGGCGGCGACTACGTGGTGTATGCCAACGGTCGCTATCATCTTACCCAGGCGGTCCTGGAAATGAATGACTGGTTGAACCTTCGTAAAAAATTTGACCCATCTAAATCAAAAGGGATTAAGCAATGAAAAATTGTGAAAAATGCAGATTCAGGGCAATTTACGATAAAAATCCAGGGTCTATTTTAGGCCGCATCTGGAAATGGCATATCGGCTGGTGTCCGGGTTGGAAGTCATATGTCAAATCTTTATCAGATGAAGAAAGGGAAAAACTCCTCAAGCTCTATAGTCACTAGGGTTTTTCGGGATATCGGTTATTGTTCCAAAGTGCCTAACCCGGATAAACAGGAAAATGCCTAAAGTGCCTAAAATGCCTAAAGTAAATGTATTCTATCTATTTTATGAAAATAGAAACTCACGCTAAGTTGTCATTTCATTGTTGTGATTTCTGGCCTCCCATACGGCCAGCGTCAAAGACTTATACAAAAGATGGAGCGAAGCGACGCCATAATTTTAGGCACTTTAGTGCATTTTAGGCACTTTAGGCATTTCTTGGGGTAACCTGATTTTTTCACAAAAAGATCTTGCCACATAATGCCTAAGGTGCTGAACTCAGACGGAGGATATCTATGTTCATAGATTCGGGTGGCGAGAAACTCATCGCACAAAATTTTGAAAATGATTTGCGGCCCGGAAAGAAGGATCGTTTCAAGCAGCAAATCGAATTTATTCTCGAGGTGGACAAACTCAAGCAGGTCCTGCGACAGACCATTTTAATGGACAAATCGCGGCAGGAAAACTCGGCCGAGCACTCCTGGCATATTGCTCTGACGGTTATGGTACTGTCGGAGTATGCCAGGGATGCGGATATCGATTTTTTCCGGGTGATGAAGATACTGCTGATTCATGATCTGATTGAAATCGATGCCGGTGATACTTACTGTTATGACGATCAGGGCCGAAAGGATCAGGGCCAGAGAGAAAAATTTGCGGCCGATCGGATTTTCAGCATCCTGCCGCCGGATCAGGCCAGGACGTTTCGCGAACTTTGGGATGAATTCGAAGACCGCAAAACACCCGAATCAAGATTTGCCAATGCTTTAGACCGGGTTCAACCTTTGCTGCATAATTATTTTACGCGGGGACAGACCTGGCAGGAAAATGACATCAAAAGCGATCAGGTAAAAGCACGCATGCAGCCGGTAGATGAAGGCGCCCCGATCCTATGGGAGTATGTGAGATCTTTGATTGATGATGCCGTCAAGAAAGGATTTCTTTCTGAATAATACAATTATCTCGCCGATCAGACACAAAACTGCAATACTGCTTTATTGCATATTTCGTCCGGCAATCCCCAAATTTTATTGCTCCGCCAAAGATTAGATTAGGCACGATGTAAAATTTCTAAAGGCTTAAAAAAGTATATATTAGCCATTACCTAATCTGCAAAACTATATGCTTTAATCCACAGATTTCGCAGATTACACAGATTATAATGAATGTGAGGTGGAGATTGCGAAATCTGCCGGGTTTAATTCCCCGCAGCTTGCTGCGTTAGGATTGAATTTATCCT
>JAFDDW010000462.1 GCA_019310665.1 Deltaproteobacteria bacterium | reverse complement strand
GACCAGCGCGATCGGCTCACCGTTGCGGGTTACTATGATAGATTTACCGGTTTTGTTAACATTATCCAATAAGCGCAAACATGTGGCCTTGAACTTTGAAATAGGTATTGTCTCCGGCATGTCTGATTCTCAATTCGTTTAAATTTTTATATAATCCGTACCATAGTCAATGACCATGGTCAACTGGAATCGTTGCTTTTTAATAACTTCCCGTGGTCTTCGCGCCTTTCGGTGGCAAATTAGTTTTCTGTCCTTTATCCTCTATGCGCTGTACTCCATGCCCTATGCAACTAAATTCCGCCTTCCGCATTCCCACTTCCGAATTCAATAACCTCTGTCATCTACCGCGGCGAAGCCGACAGGCGAAGACGGGTCTTCTGTTTTACGTTATCATCAGCTTGCGCACATCACCCGGTTGAATGGCGATGACCTGGATAACCTTTTTCTTTTTGGCGGTTTTGATCACCACATCCACCGGAGACAATTTGGGGGCTTTGCTGTATCCGGTACAAATGGAGGCCGCCAGCAGGACGGCATTGTCCGGGGCGCTTTGAGGTACCAACCCGATAGGGCTGGAATAATCTTTGACATCGATGACGGTGTCTGTTGCCGGGTTGTGATATTTGAGGATTTGTTCATTGTCTTGCTCGGTTCGACCGACAATCAACTTGCTTTCCGGGTTCAAGCGGAAATGGCGGCCGTATTTCAGAAGATGGAGCTCTTCTTCGGTACAGGCGTCCTGGTGGTCAAAGATATCACGCAGCCGCTTGGAATAATTCTTGTCGGTGAGCAGACAGCCGCCGGCCGGGGCGGGGTAGTCTGTGATCCCGAATTTTTTGGCCAGTTCCATCTGGCGTTTGCGGCTCCTGCCCGCGATATCCAACAACTGTTCTCTGTCCACCAGCCCCTCTTTTTCAGGAATGGTTGCAGGCATGTTTTTGGCACTCAGCGGGCGCAAAATATAGCCTTTATAACCGGAATGCTTGGCCACATAGTGCAATGATTGTTTGTTCTGTGACATCGGCCTCTGGCCGAGAACCTCGCCGCTGAAAAGAAAATCGAAATTGCCTTCCGGCATCATTTCCCCCGCCAGTTTAAACATCAGGGTGTGACAGTCCATGCAGGGGTTCATGTATTTTCCGTATCCGGCCGGTGGATTCTTCAACATTTTTATATAAACGTTGTAGATGGGTCTGACGGTCAAGGGAATTCCGGTCATTTCCGATGCTTTGCGGGCCTTGGCGGCATTGAAAAAGGGCGTTTCAAAAGTGACCCATTCAACCTCGATTCCCTGCTGGCGCAGCACCAGGCCCGACATCATGCTGTCCAGGCCGCCGGAACACAGGCCGAGTCCACGAACAGGCTTTTTTCCTACATTCATCATTTCATACCTGCTGTAATGTTATCGTTGACCGAACATGTCAGTTGTCCGTGGTCCGTTGATCTTGTTTAGGATCGACGCTATTTCTTTCTTGACGGAATATTTCAAAGCAGCCTATATCCTTCGCTTATATTCAGGAATTTGCCAATCTGTAGAACGCATATGGACGGATATGCGTTACCCAATTTAAGATAGGCCTGAAGACCTTTTGTGCAACTGACAACTAACGACTGACAATGGACTGTATCCATGGAACTTAAAACGCGAACCGACAAGATACGTAAAATACTAAGGACCATCTATCCTGACGTCAAGACCCCATTAATTCATCAAACCGCCTTTCAACTGCTGATTGCCACGATTCTCTCAGCCCAGTGTACCGACAAACAGGTCAACAGAGTGACCGCGGTGTTGTTTAAACACCTGAAGACCCCGGCTGATTTTGCCGGAGCCCAGCTAAAGACCATTGAAAAGAATATCCATTCCACCGGTTTTTATCATAACAAAGCCAAAAATATAAAAAATTGCAGTCAGGAAATAATAGATACCCATGGAGGCCGGGTGCCGCAGACGATGGCGGAACTGGTGAAGCTTCCCGGTGTGGGTCGCAAGACGGCCAATGTGGTGCTGGGGGCAGCTTTCAATACACCGGGCATGGTGGTGGACACCCATGTTGCCAGGATTTCCCAGAGATTGGGATTGACGATGAACAAAGATGCGGTCAAGATCGAGTTTGATTTAATGAAAATAATTTCGAAAAGAGCCTGGAATGATTTCTCGCTGCGACTCATTTTTTTCGGCCGCGAAACCTGCTCGGCCCGCAAACCGAAGTGTCCGACATGTCCTCTAAATAAACTGTGTCCTTGGCCGGATAAGACGAAATGAAAAAGATAAGACATTCGTATGTCATTTCCCCAATTCGGCTCTGACGGCCAGTCCTATATGTTCAAGCGAATACGGCTTCTTTAGATAAGCCCTTGCACCGATTTTCTGTGCTTCCTTCACCTGATTTGGATCGGAAAATCCGCTGGCAATAACTGCCTTTTGTTCAGGATTTATTTCCCGGATTCTTTCGAATGTCTCGAGACCATTAATCCCGGGGTCCATAATCATGTCCAACAAAAGAAGGTCAATGGGTTTTCCTTTCAGATAGTCAATTGCTTCCTCACCGCTTGCTACCGATTCAGCATTATAGCCTATTTTATTTAACATGCTTGTTGCTATTTCTCTTTGAGATTGGACATCATCAACAACTAAAATTGATTCTCCGTTACCCATGTAATCTTCAATCTTTATAGCGTCTTTATGCGCTTCCATTTCATTTCTGGTTATTGGAAAATAAATAGTAAATGTAGTCCCCTTTCCGAGGGAACTCTGCACATCAATAAATCCTTTATGATCTTTCACCGTACCCCATACGACAGCCATGCCCAATCCGGTTCCACTTCTCCCCATTACTTTTTTGGTA
The DNA here is from genome assembly GCA_019310665.1 of Deltaproteobacteria bacterium. Lineage (GTDB taxonomy): Bacteria > Desulfobacterota > Desulfobacteria > Desulfobacterales > JAFDCJ01 > JAFDCJ01. The sequence continues at coordinate 790 of JAFDDW010000462.1, read as the reverse complement.
TAAAAGGGCTCGAAAATTTTACCTATTTCAGCTGAAGAAATCCCTGTTCCCTTGTCAGAAACCGTAAGAATAGCATATTCACCCTCTTCAATGGTCTCGAAACCGATTACTGGTTTTTCTATATAACGGAAATCTGTCGATATAATGACAGATCCGCCATCCGGCATCGCTTCAGCCGAGTTAGAAACCAAGTTCATAATGGTTTTGGAAAGATGAATGGGTGAACCTAAGATGTCATACAAATTTGTTTCAAGACGGGTATTGACCTCCACTTTCGGGTGATATGATAATATCTTTTTGTGCTCCGGGCTGATCAAATATTGGCTGATAACCTGATTCAGATTAACCACCTCCGAAATAGAAACACCTCTTCTCGCCAACGTTAACAAGTCTTGGACGATAGCTGCAGCTTTTTGTCCTGACTTTTGAATGGTTTCTATTGGCTCCCTCAAAGAACTATCTTCTGGAAGATCAAGCAACAAAAGTTCCGGGTAGCTGACGATTCCTGATAAAATATTGTTAAGATCGTGGGCCACACCACCTGCGAGGGTTCCAATTGCTTCCATTTTCTGAGCCTGTTGAAGTCGGTATTCCAGTCCTTTCTGCTCGGTAATATCCCTTAAGAAATTGAGTGTCGCCGGGCGTCCTTCCCAGGTAATCAATGTTGTGTTTAGTTGTGTCCAGATCTCATCTCCATGTTTATTGATGACTCTAAAGGAGTAGGCGTTGAGCGGGTTTCCTCCCTTTAATCTGCTTCGATGACTTGTAATTACAGTGTTCCTATCTTCAG
>JAFDDW010000461.1 GCA_019310665.1 Deltaproteobacteria bacterium | reverse complement strand
TATCGGGGCAGCGGTAGCAGCTCCCACTCTTTTTAATATCCGCACGGCGGCGGCCAAGGGGACGACCTGGCGCATCCAGACCTCCTGGCCCGGGGGTTTCACGTTCGAAATTTTCAAAAAGTGGTGTAACGGTATCCAGGAAAAAAGTGGCGGCGAGTTGATCTTTAAGCCCTTTACGGCCAAGGATGTGGTCGGTGACTTCCAGTTGTTTGATGCCGTCAAGAACGGTGTGCTCGAAGGCATGAACCCGTTTACAATTTACTGGGCCGGCCGTATGCCGGCCTCAGTGTTTTTAACCTCCTACCCCATGGGCCCGCGCTATCCACACGAATGGGATGTTTTCTATTACGGCCTCGGCGGCATTGAAATCGCCCGTGAACTGTTTGCCAAACAGGGCATGTACTATGTCGGCCCGATCCATCACGGCCCCAACATCATCCACTCCAAGGTGCCCATCCGCTCCATTGAAGATTTCCGGGGCCGCAAGATGCGGGTTCCGGGCGGAATGGTGTCCGAACTTTTCTCGGCGGCCGGTGCCAAAACCACCCTGCTGCCCGGCAGCGAGATCTTCCCGGCCCTGGAAAAAGGCACCATCGATGTGGCCGACTACGTGGGCCCCGCTTATAACTACGCCCTGGGCTTCCATCAGGTCACCAAATACATCTCCATGGGTCCGGCCGGCTTCATGTCGATCTACCAGCCCGTCGACCTGATGGATTTGACCGTCGGTATGAAAGTCTGGAACGCGCTGCCCAAACACCTGCAAACTTTCGTCGAAATGGAGGTTCACGTCTATTCCGATATGCATCACGCCGCCATCCAGAAAGCCGACCAGGAAGCCTGGGTCAAGTTCGAAGAAGCCGGAACGGTGGTCACCCGTTTGGGCGAGGACGACGTCGAGGCCTTCACTGAGCTGGCCATACCTTTATGGTACAAATGGGCCAACAAGGATAAATACGCGGCCAAGGTGTTCAAGATCCAGCTGGACTACATGATGTCAGGCAGCCTGGGCTATGTCAACCCGGACATGATCAAGGGCCAGACGCTGAAGTTTGTCTAATTAATGTTCAAGACCTTTGTTGCTGGCTGTCCGGCAGCGAATAGGAACCGCCCCTTGTGGCGGTTCCTATTTTCATAAATTGGCCACGACGCAATTTTAAGTTAGGATAGATTTATGCCATACATTACTTTTGTATTACCCCACTGGCTCTACTGGGGCGGATTAATTGCCGTTCCCCTTCTAGCCATGTACATGGTTCGCCAGCAGAGAGGAAAGCAAGTAGACGGCATCATAACAAAGCGCATCGCCTATATGCTTTGGCTCTGCTGCGGATTTGTCGGCTTCCACCGCTTCTACGTCAAAAATTTCTGGGGCTTCGTCTATATTCCCATATTTATCGCGGTTTTGCTTTTTAGCGTCCAGGTTCGCAACGCTATGGATGTGGTTTCCGGTGCCAAGAATGAAGTCAGAATCGCCGAGTTCGATCTGGAGCGAGCCCAGAAGGCGATTGACAAAGGCCGGGACGGTGCCCAGCAAAAGATGGACAAGGCCAAACAGGCCCTGCCAATCGCCCGGCAGAATCTGGCTGAAGAACAGGCAACCCACGATAAATGGTTCCTGTCCGCCAGAATCGCGGCCATCATCATCGGCGTGATGCTGCTGATCGATGCTTTTTTACTGCCGGGAATGCTTAAAAGGTGTGCGGCCGCAGAAGCCCGGGCCCCCAAGGTCGAGACCGTCGATAAAATGGCGGAATTTGAAAAGCTTGGTAAAGCCGAAGCGACGATTGATGTCGAAGTCAAAAATCTGTTCTTTCTGTGGGTCGACAAAATCAATGGGTATGTCGGAGAGTATGTCAGTTTTTGGGCGATCATCGCCGTATTTGTCTATTACTATGAAGTGCTGGTCCGGTATCTCTTCAATTCGCCGACCAACTGGGCCCACGAAAGCATGTTTCTGATGTTCGGCATGCAGTATATGTTGGCGGCCGGATTCACCCACCGTGAGAACGCCCATGTCCATGTGGACGTTTTATATCATTATTTCCCGCTGCGCATGAAGGCCCTTGTCAACGTGTTGACTTCGATCTTCTTTTTTATTTTTTGTATTGTTTTATTCTGGACCGGTTGGGTGTTTGCGGCGGATTCAATTGGCGTGTGGGAGGTGTCCTTTACCGAGTGGGCCATTCAGTACTGGCCGGTAAAGTTAACATTGTCGGCTGGCGCGCTCCTGCTGATGTTGGATGGGATAACCAAATTGACCAAGGATCTGATCGTCCTGTTTGGAAAGAGGGTATAAACTATGGGTTTGGAAATAGGTATTGGCTGGCTGACATTTTGGATGTTCAGTACATTGATATTTTTGCTCCTGCTGGGCCTGCCGCTGGCATTTGTAACCGGCGGACTGGGAGTGGTGTTTTTATTTTTATTCGGGGATGTGCAAATGCTTCACATTTTGCCGTCGCGCATCTTTCCCTTTATGACCGATTATCAGCTATCGGCCATACCGCTGTTTATTTTTATGGCTTCCGTGCTGGCGGCGGCCGGGTTGATCGAAGAGCTGTTTGATGTGGTCTACAAGATTCTCGGCGGTTTGAAGGGCGGTTTGGCCACCGCCACCATTATCGCCTCGACCATTCTGGCCGCCATGGTGGGCGTGATCGGCGCCGCGGAAGTGACCATGGGCATCATCGCGCTGCCGGCCATGCTTAAGAGAAAATACAATCCGGAGCTGGCCTGCGGCTCAATCCTGGCCGGAGGGACGCTCGGCATCCTGATCCCGCCGTCAATTCTGGCGATTATTTTTGCGGTGGTCGCCCAGCAATCGGTGGGTGAGTTGTTTATCGGCGCTTTTTTCCCGGGCTTTTTGCTTTCGGGAATGTATATCCTTTACGTCACGACCCGCAGCTATATGAAGGAGGGCTACGGACCGGCCCTGCCCAAAGAGGAACGGATCACTGTCATAGAAAAAATCAAACTGCTCAAGGGCATTATCGCGCCGATTCTGCTTGTGATACTGGTGCTGGGGGTCATTTTTAGCGGTGTGGCAACTCCGGTGGAGGCCGCCGGTATCGGCACTTTTGGTGCCCTGGTGGTGGCAGCCCTGTCGCGCAAACTGTCCTGGACCAATATCGCCAAAGCCGCCACGACCACCCTCAAGGCCTCCACCATGGTGCTGTGGATCATGTTCGGTGCCAGCATCTTCGTCGGCTTTTACATCGTCAACGGTGGTCAGCAGTTTGTGACCGAATCCCTGCTGGGCACCGGCCTGGGGCCCTACGGCATTTTAATGATCAT
>JAFDDW010000460.1 GCA_019310665.1 Deltaproteobacteria bacterium | reverse complement strand
AGATGGGAGCCAGTTTTGCCAGCAGGTTGAGCACACTGGCAACCGGGGAGCCGGAAAATAAAAGCATCCAATCGTTATTCATCCAAAGCGTATCAAGATAGATATCGTGGTTATAAACAAAATCTCCGTATCCGTCCTTATCCCGATCAAACCCCTCATAATCGCTATAATAATTTCCTTCCCAGAGGTTTTCGGAAGCAACGCCCTGGCCGCGGACTCTCACGGTTTGCAGGTTGTCGATAAACGCGTTGCCTTTTAAAATATTGCGCGAAAGAGTCGAATTAAAATCAGCACCGATGACGTTGTAAGCGATTATATTTGCTTTTAAAAAGTTGTACCTGTCGGGCTGAAAGGGAGAAAGATCAAAATAAAACCCGGATGTGCAGTAGACGATTTTATTGTTTTGAATGGTCATATTGTCAACTTCTTTGAAACCGATCCCGACACCGGTGCCTCCCAGGGAGTATCTAATCGTATTTCGTTCAACGGTGACATCCCTGCTATACATCAAAAAAATCCCCACTGTATTATGGTGGTAAGTGTTTTTTCGGACCGTATTGCCGCCGGAATACATAAAATGCAGCGAATAACGATTGTTCCAACCCTCATTTTCTTCTATGATATTATCGTTGGAGTACCAGATGACCATATCCCTTGAATCGTGGATTCTGTTTTGACGAAAGATATTGCGATGGCTGGCCCAGCCGCGAATACCATCGCCTCTCAATCCCAGAGTGGCATTTTTGGAAGAGATCTCATTGCCGATGATCATGTTCTCGTGGGCTTCCTGAAGGTCAATTCCGAACAACGTATTTTCAATTTTATTGTTGAGTATCCGATTTCGAGAAGAGCGAACCAGGATACCGGCATCCACCCGGTCATGGCTATCGCCCGAATTGGTGATGATCATGTTTTTGACCACAACGCCATCGGCTTTGAGCAGCAGCACGGATCCTTTTCCCTGACCGTCAATCGTAACCTGACCTTTACCATCCAGGATTACTGCCTTTTCTATGATAACCGGACCTGCGTATATACCAGGTTCGAGCTGGACTACTTCACCTTCCGGTGTCTGTTCAATCAGCACCTGGAGGGAGGCAACCGGCCCGGCTGCTGCCGGGGATGCAGTAAAAGTCATTATCAAAAAAAAGAGGAGAGGTCTCATTCTATACTCCTGGCACCCGCAACCTCATATTAAGCTTCAAGAAGAAAAAAAACAAACCGCAGAACCGCAGAATGTCGAATTTCGAATGTCGAAGGGTGGTATCGCTTCGCTCAGTCATTTTTTACAAATCAGCAGTTGAATTAAATCACACAAAAAAAACCTTAAAAGATATGCGCAGCATAAAGTAATTAATCCGCGGAACTTCAATATAGCTATATTCTTAAGTATTCACAAAAAAGCTTAGGAACATAAAATATGCTATTTTTCAGGGCGGATTAATTACGCTGCATCCTTTAGAGCTTTTCGTCGGATCAAAACAGACAATATCAGCAGAATAAAAACCCCTAATAGAACAAAAAAACCAACAGCGGGGTAGGAATGGGTCGTAAACTGGGCGACTTTCCCGCTACCAAAGACCGTGGGCATAAAGGGTTTTATCTTAAACGCTCCCCAAGGGTGCAAATTGTGCCCGAACCAGTACAGCCACTTGCTATAGAAAGCCAAATAGTACCAGGGAAGAAAGGCGGGAACAATCCCGAGCAGCCACCAGCCGGGTCCTTTGTAAAATAAATAGACGATCAGCATGACAAAAAAGAGGAGGTAAACAAAAGGCACAATTTGACGAAGAAATATGGCGCCGACTTCCATGGGATCCATACCGATGTAATGGTTGATGGTATTCATCTCACTCACTTTGCCGCTCCAATCCGTTAAATTGAAAAAAACAGGAATTCCGTCGGGAAAAGCAGCTTTTGGATACTGGGGTGCTTCCAGCGACACCCGCCAGACCGGCATGGTTTTGTATCCGATCAGATAGGCATAGAAACCGGTGGGATGATATTCCCATATTTTTTCTCCCATTTGGGATTTCAAATGTGCACTGGAAGGTGCGTAGAATTCGGTGCCTTCCGGTATCAAAAAAGCGAACGGTTGAAAAGACTCGTTTTCCTCAATTGCGTCCTCTTCATCCATTGCCACCGGATCTCGGTATTCAAACAGCGGTTTCAGTGTATAAGTTCCCAAAAGCAACACCATGGCAAGTACGGCCAGAATATTGCTGAGTCTTAATCTCTTTTTAATACTGTCGTCCATGCATGTCCCTTTCAACTGTTTGCTGTCAATCTCTCAAATGCGCGGGTATATCATCATCCTCATCCTCTTTTTCCTCATCGTCATCCCACCCCTCTTCATCCTCTCCGCCAACTTCCCCCCAATCCCCCTCTTGCATTTTGAAGCGGCCGGCATAATCAACCACGCTCTTCATATCGAGAAAAGAAAACTCTTTGATCTGTTTGACCATATCGGGATTGGCATTTCTCCTTTTCCCTATCTGAATCCAGCTGAATTGCCGGACCAAGTAGAGATAGGTCTGGCCCGCTAAGACCGGGAAATATGCTGCTTCCTCTGCCGGCTTGCCGACTTCGGCCGTCTGGCCCTCTATGACCGGCATAAGTTCATGGTAGTTGCCTTGACCATGATCGCGATGGCACTTAACACAATTTTTCTCGTATAGTGTTTTGCCTAGGCCCAGGTCGGTTTCCCAATCCGCGTTTTTAAGTATCACGGCCTGATGTTTTGTCAATTCCCCGGCACCGATGGTATTTTTTAAGGCCTCGAGGAACTCCTTTTTGCTTTTAAATTCCTTTTCTTCAATGGATTTCAGTTTCTTAAAATTTTCATTCCCCACTTCTTGCTGAATCTTGTCAAGGGATATGGGCCACACCTCTTTGCGCAGGTTGGATAAAATCCAGGATGGGCCGCCCGGTCCTACCCTGGGATTCGGATTCATTTCCCGGGTTTGAATATAGGCGCAAACATCAGCGATATCCTGGGCGCCTTCTATTTGCATGGCAAAAGGATACATGGTTGGATTGTCACGGTTGCCAGCCCTGATATCGGAGATCTGCTTAATCAGGACCGTGGTGTGTTGGCCGGCGAGCTGCGGAAAAACCCCGAGGGGGTCACCCCAGCCGGTGGGGAAATGACAAGCAGCACAAACCGTATAAATTTCTTCACCTTCCTCAACATCTCCTTCAAGCTTCAACGCTTCCAAAGCTTCTGCGGCGGTGGCGCGCCACTTGCCACCGGGAGGAGGCTTAGCAAGCGCGGCGGCTTTTTCGGCAGCGGCCTGCCTCAT
>JAFDDW010000459.1 GCA_019310665.1 Deltaproteobacteria bacterium | reverse complement strand
TTAAGATATAAATAGAATCCATTCATCAATAAACACAACCTCATTTATACATCGAGGGTCGAGTAGCTATTAGATAGTAGTTGTCGGCTAACCAAAAACGCATAATATAAAATTGAGCCTGAAATACTGACATGACGACATCATCCAATTTTATCATTCGAGCGGCCACCGAAACTGATGTGGTCGTTATTCTTGTACTAATTAAAGATTTGGCAGAATACGAACATCTGTCCCACGAGGTGGAAGCGACCGAAGAAGACCTCCGCCAATCATTATTCGGTGATCGTCCGGTGGCCGAAGCCCTGATCGGTGAGCATCAAGGCATTGCCATCAGCTTTGCGCTGTTTTTCTATAATTTTTCGACTTTCCTGGGCAAACCGGGAATATATCTTGAAGATCTTTACGTCAAACCGGAATACCGCAGCAATGGTTTCGGCCGCAGGATGCTGGCGCATATTGCCCGGCTGGCCAAAGAGCGCAACTGCGGCCGATTTGAGTGGTCGGTTCTGGACTGGAACGAGCCGGCTATCCGCACCTATGACAGGTTGAATGCCAGGCCCATGAAGGAATGGATTCTATACCGCCTGACCGGCGAGGCGTTGAACAAACTGGCAGGGGAGGTCTGATTGCAGACCTCATAAAATACTATGCAAATAGCTCTTTTTTTTGGACATTATTTATTAACACCAAATTGGGGAATTTAGGGATTTAGGAATTGAGGGATTAAAGGATAAAATCATTAAATTAAAATAGATAGAATTCATTCAATTCCTAAATCCCTCAATCCCTTAATGCCTGAATCAGACCTATGTCCAATTTTCATGCAAGATCTAGGTAATAAACTCTGCCAAATGCCCCTGCAATTAATTAAAAACGATGATATTATCGACCCCGCCATAAATCTGGCCCTGGAAGAGTACTGTTTGCGCAGCCTGGACCCCGGATCCGAGTATCTGCTGTTTTACATCAATCAGCCGTCAATCATCATCGGAAGACACCAGAACCCTTTTCAGGAATTCAATCAAAAACTGGCCCGGCAGAAAAACATTCTCCTGGTGCGACGGATTTCAGGGGGCGGTGCCGTTTACCATGACCCGGGCAACCTGAATTTTAGCTTTATCACTGATTTTACAGAAGAAAAACTGGATTATTTCAAAATCCTGATAAAACCCATCGTAAATACTTTGCAGCGTTTGGGAGTTGCGGCGGTCCTGACGGGAAAAAATAATATCCTTGTTAACGGCAAAAAGATATCCGGCAATTCCCAGCACACCAATATGCGCCGCATGCTCAGCCACGGGACCCTGCTCTTTGATTCCGATTTGGAGGTTCTTCAGCGCGCGTTGGAATCAAATTTAGAGATAGCGGATTCACGTGCCGTTTCATCCATTAAAAGCAAGGTGACCAATATTTCTGAGCATTTGCGCCACCCCATTGGTATTGATGCATTCCGGGCTGAAATGGTGGGCGGTATATCCGATGCTTTTGGAGAGTTGATTGAATACCGGTTGACGGCTAAGGACCAGGAGGCTATTCTCCGCCTGGCAGAAGAAAAATATAGATCATGGGAATGGACTTTCGGCCGGTCACCACAATTTACCGTCAATCATAAATTCAGGCTTGAATCGGGTAACCTTGATGCCCACCTTATTGTTAAAAATGGTATCATTGAGGACATCGAGTTGGCAAATCAATCCGCAGAATCATCTTCGGTACGCAAGGTTATCAACCAATTCATGGGTGAGCGTTATGATTTAGGGTGTACTGAAAAAATAACAGTCAAATGATGAAACGGTCTGAAATACCTTTCTAAAATTTAAAATAAAACGCGCATTAAAAATGCTAAAAGAACTGTCCATTCGCAATTTTGCCATCATTGATGATCTGCACATCGATTTCTCAGATGGCCTCACCATATTGAGCGGTGAGACCGGGGCCGGCAAATCGATTATTCTCAATGCTGTCAATCTTCTGCTGGGGAGCAGAGCATCGGCCGAACTGGTGCGCACCGGGGCCGAAAGTGCCGAACTGGAAGCCTTGTTTCAGATTTCATCAACCAGCAGCGTTGCCCAAATTATGTCCGCCAACGGATACGATCCCGGCGAGGGGTTGTTGATCAGAAGACTGATTTCGCGCTCAGACAGCAACCGGGTATACGTCAACGGCCGCCTGGCAACTATCGGGTTGTTAACAGCCATCACCGAAAACCTGGCCAGCATTTCCGGACAGCATGTCCACCAGGGACTTCTGAAAGAAGATCAGCACCTGCTGATCCTTGACCAGTTTGGAAGCTTGACGGCCCGGCGTCGGAAAGTGACCGACGACTATCATCAGATCCTGCCGTTAATCGATAAGCTCAACCGCCTCAATTCAACCCGGCAGCGACAGGACGAACACCGGAAACTGCTTGCGTTTCAGAGAAATGAAATCACCGCGGCCGGCCTGGCCCCCGGTGAAGATGCTGAATTGGAACAGGAACGGCTACGCCTGAAAAATGCCGAAGCGCTTTATCAGACCGTTCACAGCAGTATCGAAGAATTATACGGTGCATCCGGATCCGTCATTGAAAGACTTTCGGAAGTAAAGAAGAATCTTGAAACTGCGGGTCGAATCGACTCGCAGTTGAAAACAAAAGCCGAAACCCTGGCCTCAGCCTCTTTTCAAATCGAAGATCTGACTGACGAGCTTCGCTCTCACCTGAATCTGATACAGATGGATGATCAACGGCTGGAAGCTGTCGAAGAACGGTTGGATGTCATCAATAGACTCAAGCGCAAATACGGTGGTTCGCTGGAAGCCGTTTCATCTCAGTTGGAGACCATCGAAGCTGAGCTTTCTGAAGTTGAAAACATCGGCAAGCAAATCGAAAAAATTGAAGAACAACTTATAAAATTACATGATCAATTGGCGCGCCGGGCATTGAAGTTGTCGCAAAAAAGAAATGAAACCGCAAAGGACCTAGCGCGGAAGGTGGTTGAAGAGCTGGGGTCCCTGAAAATGTCTCAGACAGAATTTAAGGCTGTTCTTTATCCCCTGGCAGCGGATGAGAAAACCAATCCGTATCTCACAGCCAAAAATTATTGTATGACTGAATCCGGTATTGACCGGGCCTCGTTTATGATTGCCCCCAACCCGGGAGAAGAATTAAAACCACTGGCCAGCATTGCTTCCGGCGGCGAACTCTCCCGGGTGGTGCTGGCACTAAAAGCCATTCTGGCCGAATCCGATGCGGTGGAAACCATTGTATTTGATGAAGTCGATGCCGGAATCGGCGGCGGCACTGCCGAAGTGGTGGGCCGCAAA